>JBOGIX010000568.1:0-7513 GCA_050744685.1 Vicinamibacterales bacterium
CCACGCATCAACGGGGCAAAGGTTTGACCGCGTGACGAACGCACGTGCTACGAGGACTCCAGCACCTGCTGGATCGCGCCGATCAACCGCTGGAACTCCTTGCGCTCGGCCGCGAGCCGTTTGCGGCCGGCGGCGGTCACGGTGTAGTAGCGGGCCCGCCGGTTGTTGTCCGACGCCCCCCATTCCGCGCTCACCCAGCCGCTCACCAGCAGCCGCTGCAGCGCCGGGTACAGCGAGCTCTCGCCGACCTGCAAGACGTCGCTGGACACCTGGCGGATACGTTCGGCGATGCCGTAGCCGTGCAGCGCGCCGCGTGTGAGCGTCCGCAGGATCAACAGGTCGAGCGTGCCGGGCAGTAGATCCGGCGGCTGGTTGGTGACGCCCATCTTCCCCACGGTAGACGATGGGAAGGGTAGATCTATTCGGGGCGGCCGTCAACTCCCATCGGTTGACGATGGAAGAAGGTGGCGGAACTGGCGACTGGAAACTGGAAACTGATTACTCGGACGCCTTCTTCGCGAGCGACTGCACGGCGTTGACCATCGCCATGAGCCCCATGCCCTTGCCCATCGAGATGTTCTGCCGGAAGATGCGTTCGACGATCGAGCAGTCGACGCGGGCGACGGCCTCGGCGGGCTCGCCCGAGAGGGATTTCTGCAGGATGGCGGCGAGCGCCTTGGCCGAAACGCCCGAGGGGTTCTCGACCGCGAAGTGCAGGTCGAGCGTGCCGTCCGGTCGCCTCATCGCCCAGACGTAGGCGTCCGACTCGCACTGCGGCACCTGGTGCGACGTGTCGAAGGGACGCGTGGCGATGGCGGGAGGGACGTCCTTGAACTGGTCGGCATAGCTCAACAACATGCTCGTCCGATCCGACTGATCGGGGAACATGTCGAACGTTTCAAGCACCTGCTCGAGCTTTTCCGGGAGGGTCATACACCGATTAAGACTGGCAAAACGTGCGCCGGGATCCGGCCCGGAGGCGGACAGTTCCGCCTCCGTCCAGGGCTTGCCGCGCGGCGGCTATTTGGCTATCTCTCGATCGGGACGTTGACGAGGTTTCCCCATTCCGTCCAGGAGCCGTCGTAGTTGCGGACGTTCTCGAAACCGAGGAGGTACTTGAGCGCGAACCAGGTGTGGCTGCTGCGTTCACCGATGCGGCAGTAGGTGACGGTGGCCTGGCCCGGCGTCAGCTGTTTCTCGTCGCAGTAGATCTTGCGGAGCTCGGCTGCGGGCTTGAACGTGCCGTCTTCCGGATTGACCGCGCGTGCCCAGGGAATGCTGCGTGCGCCCGGGATGTGGCCGCCGCGCAGCGCCCCTTCGTTCGGATAGTCTGGCATGTGCATGCGGGTGCCGGCGTACTCCTCCGGGCTGCGCACGTCCACGAGCTGGCCGCGCGACTGCATGTGCGTCATCACATCGTCGCGGAACGCACGATGGGCGGCGTCGGCGCGGTCTGACGCCTTGTACTGCGTCTTCGGATACGACGGTACGTCGCGCGTCATCGGACGCTTCTCCTTTTCCCACTTGATGCGGCCGCCGTCCATCACGCGCGCGTTGGCGTGGCCGAACAGCTGGAAGACCCAGAAGGCATAGGTGGCCCACCAGTTGTTCTTGTCGCCGTAGAACACGACGGTGGTCTCGGGCATCGCCCCGATGCGCGACATCAGCTGTTCGAACCCCTCGCGCGTGATGTAGTCGCGCCGGATCTGATCGTTGAGGTCGGACGTCCAGTCGACGTGGACCGCGCCGGGAATGTGGCCCGAGGAGTAGAGCAGGGTGTCTTCGTTCGATTCGATCAACCGGACGTTCGGATCGTTCAGGTGATCGGCCACCCACTGGGTCGTGGCGAGCACCTCAGGGTGGGCATACGCCTTGTCGTCGATATTCGCGCTCATTGTCTTTCTCTCCGTCTTGAAAGCTCGTCCTGGCTGGAAACCACGATTATAGGCATTCCTGGTCCTCGCGGACCGCCTGCTTGTTGCCAGGGGGGCCCCTTGTAAACCGTGGCTTCCGCCTTCAGGCGGAAGATCCAGCCCGCAGAAAAGGCGCGCCCCTTGCTTTGTTTCGTCAACAGGAGGGGGATATGGCCAAGGCAACGGCACCACGGCAGACGTCCAGGAAAGCGGGCGTAACCTCGACGGCGAAGAAGATGGACAGCACCCGTTACGGGTTCAGCTCGCAACCGCCAGCGCGAAAGGTGACTGGAGCGTTCGGGCAGGAGGGGCGCGGGTCGGCCCGGAAACCGGGCACGGCCACGAGCCGGAAGGGCATGGCCGCGGCGCTCGACACGATGAAGTCGCGCCGGCCACGGTGATACCGAACCGGCGGACCGTGGTCTCGGGAAACTAATTCACGCCGGTGCGGCAGGCGCAACCCGCGCCGCCGGCGCCGCACCCGCCGCCCATCGGCAGGGCGGCCGCGGGCTTCGACCCCGAAGACACGCCCACCATCCCCGGGCTGGAGAGCTGCTTCACCAGTTTCACGCTCCCGCACGACGGGCATTCCGCGGATCGGTCCGCCGTCACGAACGCCTCGAACGCCCGCTCGCAGTCGCCGCATCGATACTCGAAGATAGGCATGTTTCCATTCTAGCGCGGACGACCGGGAGCTCGAAGTCAGTTGCCGGTTTCCAGTTTCCAATTTCCAGCCGATCTCTCCGGTTTCCAGTTCGACAAGAACTGGCGGCCGAAGGGAGCGGGAAACTGGCCACTGGAAACTGGAAACTGTGAACGGAGGAGAACTGGAAACTGGGCACTGGAAACTGGAGACTGATATTCTGCCCCCATGGGCACGCGTTCGTCGCTGGCGGTCCCTCGCCTATGGCCTGCCCTTGCCGCGGCGGTGCTGCTCGCCGTGGTGGTGTCTTCATGTGCGCGGAGTGTTCGTGTGAACGGCAACCCCCCGGCTGCGCCGGTGCCGACGGATCGGCTCCTTCCGCTGCCGTCGGTCACCGACTGGGTGTTCGATAGTCAGTTCACGATCGCGGCAGACACCGCGATCCGCGTGCCGCCGGGTGACGATCGTCTGAGGGGCATCGGCGAATATCTCTCGAACCTGATTGGCAGGGCGGCAGGGCCGGAGCCGCCGCGGGTCGAGGCCGGGCCCGCGTCCGATCAAGGGGCCGCCATTCAACTGCGCGTGGGCGACGTGTCCGAGCCGGGAGACGAGGCCTACGAGCTGACGATTTCCCCGGACCGGGTCACCATCACCGGACGTACCGCAGCCGGCGTGTTCTACGGCGTGCAGACGTTCAGGCAACTGCTGCCCCCGTTCGTGGAGCACGAGGCTGCGGTCGGCGGCAAGAACCGTCCCGTCGTGGCGCCGGCCGGGCGCATTGTCGACAGCCCGCGCTTCGAATGGCGCGGCGCCATGCTCGATGTCGCGCGCCATTTTCTCTCGGTCGACGACGTCAGGCGCTATCTGGATCTGATGGCGCTGCAGAAGCTGAATCGGCTGCACCTGCACCTGGCCGACGATCAGGGGTGGCGCATCGAGATCAAATCCTGGCCGAACCTCGCGCGTCACGGCGGCAGCACCGAGGTCGGCGGCGGTCCCGGCGGCTATTACACGCAACAGCAGTACGCCGACATCGTTTCGTATGCCGGGGATCGCTTCATCACCATCGTCCCCGAGATCGACATGCCGGGCCATACCAACGCCGCGCTCGCGTCGTACGCCGAGCTGAATTGCGATGGCAAGGCGCCGGCGCTCTACACGGGAACCGAGGTCGGCTTCAGCTCGCTCTGTGTCGACAAGGAGGTCACCCACAAGTTCATCGACGAGATGGTCGGCGAGATCGCGGCGATCACGCCAGGCCCGTACTTCCACATGGGCGGCGACGAAGTGAAGACGCTGACGCCGCCGCAGTACAACCAGTTCGTCGAGCGCGTGCAGAAGATCGTGCAGTCGCACGGCAAGCAGATGATCGGGTGGGACGAGATCGCGGCGGCGGCGCTGACGCCGGGCGCGATCGTCCAGCACTGGCGTCCCAAGACGACCCCGGCAGACGCCGTGGCGCGGGGTGCAAAGGTGATCATGTCGATCGCCGACCGGACCTACCTCGACATGAAGTATCACGCTGCCACGCCGATCGGGCTGACCTGGGCCGCCCTCATCGACGTGCGCAGGTCTTACGACTGGGATCCGGCGACAGCGGCGTCCGGCGTGCCGGAGAGCGCGCTGCTCGGCGTCGAAGCACCGCTCTGGACCGAAACCGTCGCGGGCATTCGCGATGCCGAGTTCCTCGCCTTCCCGCGGCTGGCGGCGCTCGCCGAAGTGGCCTGGACTCGCGGCGATCGCCGCACATGGGACGGGTTCAGGACCCGCCTCGGCGCGCAGGCGCCACGCTGGTCGGCGCTCGGCATCAACTTCTATCGCTCGCCGGGCATCCCCTGGGTCCTGGACTGAGCGAACGGATCTTCCGCCTGAACGAGAGTGTGAATAAATGTGTGGCTTCCGGCTTCAGCCGGAAGACTAGAAGGGCCGACCTTCGGAAACGCGGCCGCCCGACCTCACGCCTCGTCGCGCTTGGCGACGGCGACCGACGCCGGACGGAGCACGTCGTTGCCGATGCGATAGCCCTGACGCACGATGCCGACGACGCGGCCGTCCTGCTCTTCGGTGGCTGCCGGCACGGTCGACACGGCCTCGTGCAGGCGCGGATCGAAAATTTCGTCGTCCGATTCGATTCTCGTGACGCCGAAGCCTTCGAGCTTCGCCAGGAACTGCCGCCGCACCATGTCCACTCCCTGGAGCAGCGCGTTCAGCGTGTCTGGCGACGCACTGGAGCGTGCCGCCTCGAGCGCCCGATCGAGGTTGTCGACCACCTCGAGCAGGTCAGCGAGAATCTCGCGCCGGCCGCGCTCGACGTCCTTGGAGATCTCGCGCCGCAGGCGCAGCCTCGACTCCTCATACTCGTTCGACGCCTGGCGATAGCGCGAGAGGGCGTCCTGCAGCTGCTTGTCCTTCTCCGCAAGCCGCTGCTCGAGCTCTTCCACGTAAGTGGGCTTCAGCGACGCGGTCGTGCCCGTCGTGGGCTCGCCAGTCTGCTGGTCCTGGTTGGCCCACCAGCGGCGGTCAACGACTTTGACGGGGACTTCGAATTCTTTGTCGCTGGGCATGGGTTGTCATCGCACGGCGAAGTAACCAGTTACCTGTTACCTGTTTCAACCTGTTTCCAGTAACCAGTCGTCTCCTGCTGGTCACCAGTTGAAGAAGATTACTGGAAACTGGCAACTGGAAACTGGCAACTGGTTACTCCGATTTCGGCTCGTACGCGAAATCCAGCATGTCGTCCTGCAGCCGGATCGTGACCGTGCCGCCGTTCTCGAGCTGACCGAACAGGATTTCGTCGGTGAGCGGATCGCGGACGTCGGTTTGAATGACGCGCGCGAGCGGGCGCGCGCCGTAGACGGGGTCGTACCCTTTCTTCGCCAGCCACTCGCGCGCGTCGGGCTCGAGCGCGATCGCCACGCGGCGCTCCGCCAGCTGCGCTTCGAGCTGCAGGATGAACTTCTCCACGATCGTTTCCATCACTCCTGGCGACAGCGGCCCGAACGACACGATTGCGTCGAGCCGGTTGCGGAACTCCTGGCTGAAGACCTTCTCGATCGCCTGCTTCGACCGCTGCTGTGAGGCTTTCTGGCGGTTGTCGACGGCGCGCTCCGACGTGCCCCCCTCGACGAACCCGATGGATCCCGCGCTCAGCTCGCGCGACCCCGCGTTCGACGTCATGATCAGCACCACCTGCCGGAAGTCGGCTTTCCTCCCGTTGTTGTCGGTGAGCGTGGCGTGATCCATCACCTGCAGCAGGATGTTGAAAATGTCAGGGTGCGCCTTTTCGATCTCGTCGAGCAGCAGCACGGCATATGGATGCTGGCGGATCGCATCGACGAGCAGGCCGCCCTGCTCGAAACCGACATAGCCGGGAGGGGCGCCGATGAGCCGCGCGACCGCGTGCTTCTCCATGTACTCGCTCATGTCGAAGCGGACGAACTCGTTCCCGAGGTGCAGGGCGAGCTGCTTGGCGAGCTCGGTCTTGCCGACGCCCGTCGGCCCCGTGAAGAGGAAACATCCGGCCGGCCGATCCGGCTGGCCCAGCCCCGCCCGCGACCGCTTGATCGCCCGCGCCACGGTGCCCACCGCTTCGCCCTGGCCGAACACGACGCGGCTGAGCGATTCTTCCAGCGTCTTCAGCCGATCGCGGTCCGACGAGGTCGCCTGCTTCGCGGGAATGCGTGCGATCCTTGCGACGACGTCCTCGATCTCGGCCGCACCCACGTCGATCACCGCCGGCGGCTCGGCACGTTCGGCCTGGGGCCGCTTCGCCTGGCGCAGCCGCACGCGCGCGCCCGCTTCGTCGAGCACGTCGATGGCGCTGTCGGGCAGCTTGTAATCGCGAAGGTGCCGCGCCGCGAGCTTCGCCGCCGTTTCCAGAGCATCGTCGGTGAACCGCACGCGGTGATGCGCCTCGTACCGCGACCGCAGCCCTTCGAGGATCTTGACGGTCTCGGGGATCGACGGTTCGTCGATGGTGATCTTCTGCAGCCGCCGCGCGAGCGCACGGTCCTTCTCGATGTGCTTGAACTCCTCGTGCGTCGTCGACCCGACGACGCGGAGCTGGCCGGCCGTGAGGATTGGCTTGATCAGCGTGGCGAGGTCCATGGTGCCGCCCGTGGTCGCGCCCGCGCCCACCGTGGAATGGATCTCGTCGATGAAGAGGATGGGCATCTGGCGCTTGGCGAGCGCGTTGATGACCGCCTTGAAGCGTTCCTCGAAATCGCCGCGGAAGCGTGTGCCCGCGAGCAGCGCCGCCGTGTCGAGCGAGTAGACCTCGGCCCCCTGCAGCAGCTCGGGCACGTCGTCTTCGAGCAGCCGCGCGGCGAGCCCTTCAGCGAGTGCCGTCTTGCCCACGCCAGCGTCGCCCACGAATACCGGGTTGTTCTTCCGCCGCCGGCAGAGGATCTCCATGGTGCGCTCGAGCTCGCCGAGGCGGCCGATCAGCGGATCGAGCTCGCCGGCGCGAGCCCGAGCCGACAGATTCATCGCGTACGCCGAGAGCGGATCGCGCGACGTCGACGGGCCCGCCTCACCGAAGCCCGCGTCGGCATCGCCTGCCGTGCGGTCCTCGTCGCCGGTGGCGCCGGCCGGCGGCACCTTGCTGATGCCGTGCGTGATGTACTCGAGGACGTCGAGCCGCGTCACGCCTTGCGCGGTGAGCAGCTGGGCGGCGTGCGACTTGTTCTGCTGCAGCGTGGCCGCGAGCACGTCGCCCGATTGCACTTCCTGCCGGCCCGCGCTCTGCACGTGCAGCACGGCGGTCTGCAGGACGCGCCGGAACGCCAGCGTCTGCTCGGGCTCCTTCTGCTGCCCGCGGTTGAACTGCTCGACGGACTCTTTCAGGTACTTGTCGAGGTCCTTCCGCAGCTGCGGAAGATCGGCACCGCAGGCGGCAAGAATCCGCTCGCCGTCGGGATCGTGCGCCAGCGCGTACAACAGGTGCTCGAGCGTTAGG
>JBOGIX010000569.1:0-3204 GCA_050744685.1 Vicinamibacterales bacterium
GTTCAATGTGTTCCTGTTGACCGTCTTTGCTGGCGCCGCGCTCGTGCTTGCGGTGACCGGCATCTACGGCGTGATCGCCTACACCGTCGCCCAGCGCACGCAGGAGATCGGGATCAGGATGGCGCTCGGCGCCAATGCCGGTGCCATCGTCGCCATGATCGTGCGCCAAGGAGCAGCCATGGGGTTGGCGGGGGTGACGTTGGGCACCGTTGCCGGGCTATTTCTCACGGGCTTGATGGAACACCTGCTCTACGATGTGCGACCGCTCGATGTGCCGACGTTTGCCATCGCGGTTGCGGCTCTGATCCTCCTCTCGCTCGTTGCCTCGCTGATCCCGGCGCTGCGCGCAGCGCGAGTAGATCCTGCGGAGACGCTTCGGTAGGCGAGTGTCCGGTCGCGTCACGGAGGCACTGCTGCTCACATTCCCTGAGGCACGTCGAGAAAGGGACCACGATCCCGAGGATCATGCCCGGCGGGGCGCGGCCTGCGCGACGCATCGAAGGGGCCGGAGGCAGCCGACGATGTTCGGCAACCGCGGGGAGCGTCACGGAAGTTTGCGAGGTCGTGGCACCCGACGCGTTGACAACTCAAGTGCGCGCCGGCTGCGGCCAGGGTCTCGCGAGAAGGATGAACGTGATGTAGTGCGTCACGAGCAGAGCCGGCACCCAGAACGAGGGAATCCAGTACGCGGGGCCCATCGACGGCTCGGCGTCGTAAATGGTGGCCAGCGTGATGGCGGCGACGAGATCGATCGATCCCTCCAGGTTGAAGGCCCACACCAGCGGCTTCGCTATCGCGGCGTTCGAAGCGACGGCCGGGATGGCGAGTACGGCGAGCACCGCGGCGAGCAAGTCGCCGTAAGCGGCTGGCACGGCGAATTCTTGGGCCAGGCCGGGGTAGGTGGCACCCGGCGACAGGAACATCAGGCCGAGATGGCGGCACGCATGCAGCAGCAGGATCGGCAGCAGCAGCGTGCGCAGCTCGGTCGTGTGCAGGCGCGGCAGTACGTACAACCTCGCGGCAATCCAGAACACGACGGTGCTGAACACGAGGTTGATCGTGAGGACGTTCACGCAAGCCTCCTCACTGGAGTATGACGCACGGCGCCTGACAGCCGATCCCTGTCACTCCGACGCGCTCGCTGGCCGCGCCGCGATCCGGTCGTTCCAATCGATGTGGTAGCTGTACATCCACGACTGCGCCGACGCGCTCGCAAACCACTTCAACGCGAGCGGCATCACGAGATCCCGCACGCGGCGTGCGACGGGACCGGCCGTCTTGGTGCGACCGACGCTCGACGAGTACCGCACGATTCGCTCCACCCGGCTCCTGCGCAGGGCGACGTATTCGGCGAATGCGTCCTTGGGACGTGCAACGTCCCGCAGACACTTGGCCAGCACGAGCGCGTCTTCGATGGCGATTGAAGCTCCCTGGCCCGAGCTGGGGGACGTCGCATGTGCGGCATCGCCGGCGAGGACCATCCGATCGTCGTGCCATCTCGGCACGGCAGGTAGATCGTGGACCGGATATGCGCCAATCTCGTCTTCCGTTGCCTCGACAATCGCAGCCGCCGGACCGGCATCGCCGGCGAACAGTTCGAGCAGCTCGCGTTTCCACGCGCCGCTCGGTGTATCCGCAAGCTCGCGCGGTGTCGGCTCCACCGGCCGCGGCAGGTTGGCGAACCAGTAGACGTCGCGAGAACGAGGCACGCTGTACCCGAAGAACGCGCGGGCTCCGAAGATCATGTGGTACGCCCCAGGCGTCGGAGGCACGTGAGTGGCCCGTGCAATGCCGCCGAGCGACAGCATGCCCGCGTACCGCGGTCGCGGTGCGCTGCGATCCAAGATCTCGCGCGTCCGGGAGTGGAGCCCGTCGAAGCCGACGAGGATGTCCCCCTCCGCGGACGTGCGGTCCTCGAAACGCGCGACGATCGCGTTCGAACGGCGCTCTACGCCAATCAGGCGCTTGCCGGGTTCGATCCGAATGCCTCTGCGGAACGCCTCGTCACGCAGGGCCCGGTGCAGCAGCCCACGCCTGATGGTGAGGCTCGTCGTGCCGTCCGCCAGCATCCCGCCGTTCGGGACGTCCCCGAGCCGCTTGCCCGTCCCGCTGAACATGATCATGCGCGGCGTCGGGAATCCATCCCGCAGCACCTGCTCGTGGCCGTCGAGCGTCCGAAGCGCGTCCAGACCGTTGGTCGCCACATTGAGGAACAGCCCCACGTCGTCCGCAGGCTGCGCGTGCGCCTCGTAGATCGCAGCGTCGATGCCGGCGCGCTGCAGCGCCATCGCCGCTACCGGACCGCCAATGCCACATCCGATAATCAGAGCTTTCGTCGTCATGAGGCGAAGATCGCTCCTGCGGCCGTCCGCAGTCTTTTCGAGTCTTGTGGCGTTTTACGAATTCTTGCGGTGAAGGCCAGGGCAGAATGAAAGCGTTGACGACCATCAAGGGGCGGGTGGCAGGGCGAAGGTCGGACGGAGTCCGGGCGCAGCTCGTGGATCGCATCGGTGAAGGCGTCGTGCGGTTCCAGGAGGAATCCGCCGCCTTCGACGAGGTGGCGGCACGTATCCTGGCCGTCGATGCGAGCGACCTGGCGTGCATGACCATGCTGCTCTTCGGCGGAGCAGCGCCCATCGATGCGATGGTGGCGGCCCTCCAGCGGCCGCGGCACTCGATCGTAGCGACAGTGGAACGGCTGGAGCTGGCGGGATACGCGCGGCGCCGGCGGGTCGCGCACGAGTCGCTCGTCGAGCTGACGGAGCACGCGCGCGAGTGGATCGGGCGGATCTGGGCGCCACTTCGCGAGGAAGGCGAGCGGATCATGAGGCTCTACTCCGCCCGCGATCTCGAGGTGGTCAGCGGTTTCCTGCGCCGCGCAGAGGAAGCACAGGGACGACAGGTCCGCCGCCTGCGTAAGTGGCTGGAGCTGCCGGCATCACCGGCCAGGAAGGCGCACATGCGCGGAGGGCTCTCGCCGGCCGCACTGCGCCGCGTGCAGCTCTTCGTCGAAGCGAACCTCGCCAGGCGGATTCGCCTGGAGGATCTCGCGCAGCGTGCGGGCCTGAGCCTTCATCACTTCGCGCGCGCGTTCAAGGTGTCGGCGGGAATGACGCCGCGCGCGTTCGTCGAGGCGCGGCGACTCGAACGCGCGCGGCAGATGATGGACGAAACCGGCCGCACGCTCGCCGCGATCGCGGTGGA
>JBOGIX010000570.1:0-2230 GCA_050744685.1 Vicinamibacterales bacterium
CGGGATTTTAAGTCCCGAGCGTCTGCCAGTTCCGCCACCCCGGCGTGCCGTAGATTCTACAGCGTCCCTACCTCATCCTTGACGATCTCGCGGGCATGCTCCACAATGGTTTGCCCCCATCTCAAGGAGACTCGATGACTCGCACAGCCGTCGCGGCGTGTGTGCTGGCGCTTGCTGCGTCGACTGGCACCGCGTTCGCCCAGGACACGACCGACTACCGTGTGCTCGCCACGAACAAGACGTCCACGATGCAGAAGGAAATGAACGAAGCCGCCGATGCCGGATTCCGCTTCGGCGGCGTCATGGGAGGCGAAACCAGCTTCGGCGGCTCGGAAGTCGTGATCATCATGTCGAAGTCCGCAGCCAGCGGACGCTACGACTATCGCCTGCTTGCCACGAACAAGACTTCGACGATGCAGAAGGAGATGCAGGAGGCTGGAGACGCGGGGTTCGAGTACAAGGGCCAAAGCATCTTCAAAAGTGCGTTTGGCGGCAAGGAAGTCGTCGTCATCCTCGAGCGGGACAAGGACGTCAAGTCCGCTGCTCCGTTCGAATATCGTCTGCTTGCCACGAAGAAGACGAGCACCCTGCAGAAGGAGCTCGCCGAAGCGGGCGAGGCTGGCTACCAGTTCGTGGGCATGACGGTGGCCGACACACTTGTGGGCGGCACCGAGGTCGTCGCAATCCTCCGACGAAAGCTGAAGTGATGCAGCCGGTGGTCACCGTCCTGACGACGCGTCACTGAGCCGAACACACTACCCCCGAACAGCGCGCCACCGAGCCGGAAGCGGGAAGCTGGAAGCTGGAAGCTGATTTATTTCACCTTCAACTTATCAACAACCTGACGGACGCCCTCCGTCTCGCGCGCCAGCTGCAGCGCGCGGTCGCGCTGTGCGGGCGATCCCACGATCCCCGACACGGTCACGACGCCCGCGTTCGTGTCCACGTCGATGTCGAGCGCCTTCACCGAATCGTCCAGTGCCATCTTCGCCTTGATCTTGGTGGTGAGGCTGCCGTCGGTCAGGGCGCGGCGCGCCTGGTCGGCAGCCACCGCGGTCCGCTCCCCCACCTCGGCGCCCACTTCGCGCGCACGCCCGGTGTCCACGCCGGTCGTCCCCACGGCCCCTCCGCGGTCGTCGGTCGGCCCCGCTCCGCGGCCCCACCAGCCCAGCAAAAACGCCGCGCCGGCCACCAGCACCACGATGAGCACCACGGCTCTCAACAATGCCCCGAGCATTTCACACCTCCGCGTCCGCCCCGCATGTCCGGATGAACAGCTCAGTCGCTCTCCTGATTGAATAGCAGTACGAGTGCCAGCGCGCCTGCGGCACGCGCGCCAGCGCCGCTGGTGCGTGAGGTACACTCGCATGCCGATGAAGGTGCTGCTGATCGTCATCGACGCCGCCACGCCGCACGTCGTCTGCCCCGCGGTCCGGACCGGACGGCTGCCCGTGCTCCGTCAGCTCGCCGAAATGGGCGCGATGCACGAGGCGTCGGTGTCGATCTTTCCGTCGATCACACCCGCCGCCACGACCACCATCGTGACGGGCGCCTACCCCGCCGAGCACGGCATCGCCGGCGCGTCGTGGTACGACGAGGCACGCGAGGAGATCGCCTACTATGGCGACGATTTCTGGGTGGTCGCGCGCGAGGGCTTCGGGCACTTCATCAACGACTTCCTGCTGCGGCTGAACGGCGATCGCCTGCGCGCGCCCACGCTCTTCCAGATGGTGGAGCGCAGCGGCCGTACGGCCGCGTCGCTGAACTACCTCGTGTTCCGGGGCGATCGCCCGCACCGCGTCAGTATTCCCGGCGTGATGGCCGCGTTGCCCGGCGTGCCGCTGACTGAAACGGTCGAAGGGCCCTCGATGCTCTGCCTGGGCGACTTCGTCGCGGCCCCCAGGCGGCACGGCCGCAAGCTGAAAGAGAAAGGGGGCCTGCTCCATCGCTTCGGCATGGACGACAGCTCGACGGGATCGCTGCTGCAGGATCTGTTCGAGGCCGGACCACTTCCGGATCTCACGGTCGCCTACTTCGCCGACAACGACTACCGCAGCCACGAAGTCGGACCTGTCGCGGCGCTGCCGGTCGTCGAGCGCATCGACCGCGCACTCGGCGAGGCGTTCGAGCGGGCCGGCGGCATCGAGCGCGCGCTCGAAGACACCTGCCTCGTGCTGACGTCGGATCACGGCCACTGCGACATCCTGGCCGACGAGTCCGAAGCGGCGAT
>JBOGIX010000571.1:0-3002 GCA_050744685.1 Vicinamibacterales bacterium
GCCAGGCCGTGATGGACGAGCTCGCGAAGCAGATGGGGGAAAAGGGCAACATCGCCATTCTCGCCGGGAACCAGAACGCGCCCAACCTGCGGCGGCGCGTCCAGGGCGTCGAGGAAGCTGCGAAGAAGTACCCGGGCATGAAGATCGTCGGCACGTTCTACCACATCGAAACGCCGCAGGACGCCGCTGCTGAAGTCATCCGCGTGCAGAACGCCTATCCGCAGATCCAGGGGTGGGCGATGGTCGGCGGCTGGCCGCTGTTCACGCAGACGCTGCTGACGGATCTCGATCCGAAGAAGGTGAAGATCGTCTCGGTCGACGCGCTCCCGGCCGAGCTCGCGTACGTCGAGAAGGGGCTCGCGCCGGTGCTGCTCGCGCAGCCTACGTACCTTTGGGGTTACGTGTCGGTCGAGAAGATCGTCCAGAAGGTGCACCTGAAACAGGACGTGCCGGAAGTGATCCCGATGGAGCTCGTGCGGGTGTCGAAGGAGAACCTGGGCACCTGGGCGCGGCAGCTCAGGGACTGGGGGTTCACCGACGTTCCGGAGTCGTATCTGAAGATGGACTGACGTTTTCCGCTGCCCGCTGTGCGCGCCGTCAATAGCACCTTGCGACATGCCCCTGACAGCCCGGACACGGACAGCGGACAGCGACCGCGAACAGCGAACCGAACAGCGATCACGAGCGATGGAACCCATCACTCAGCCGGCGGCAGTCACGTTCGAGCACGTCACGAAGCGATTTCCGGGCGCGTTGGCGCTCGAGGACGTCAGCTTCAGCATCGCGGCTGGATCCTGTCACGCGCTCTGCGGCGAGAACGGCGCGGGCAAGAGCACACTCGGAAAGATCCTGGCCGGCCTGCACCGGTCCGACGGCGGGCGCGTGCTCGTGCATGGCAAGCCGGTCGATTTCACCGGGCCCGAGCAGGCGCTCGCGGCCGGGATCGGCATCGTCCATCAGGAGCTCGCATTCTGCGAGAACCTCTCGGTCGCGGAAAACCTGTGCCTGGGTGCGTTGCCGTCGAAGGGGCCGTTCCTGTCGCGAAGCGAGATGTATCGCCGCGCCGAGGAACTGCTGGCCGTCACCGGTGCGAGCGTGGACGTGCGCCGCACGGTCGGCGACCTGACGATCGCGCAGCAGCAGATGGTCCAGATCGCCGCGGCCATCGGCAGCGGCGCCCGGATCATCGTGTTCGACGAGCCCACGAGCAGCCTGTCGCATCAAGAGGCCGGGAAGCTGTACGACCTCATCGGCCGCCTGCGCGCCCAGGGAGTCACCGCCATCTACGTCTCCCATCGCATGGAGGAAATCTTCAAGCTCTGCGACACCGCCACCGTCTTGCGCGACGGACGACACGTGGCGACGATGCCCCTCGCGACGATCGATCGAAACGCGCTCGTGCAGATGATGATCGGCCGTGCGCTCGAGGAGTACTTCCCTGCGCACGTCCAGTCCAGTGCGGGAAACGAGCTGCTGCGTGTCGAGGGACTGGCGAGCCCTGCCGGGTTCAGCGGCATCTCGTTCTCGGTGCGCGCCGGAGAGGTGCTGGGGCTCGCAGGGCTGGTCGGCGCTGGAAGGTCGGAGATCGCGCAAGCTCTCTTCGGACTCGACGCGACCGCGAGCGGCACGATTTTCGTCCGCGGCTCGCGCGCCGGCATTCGCTCGCCACGCGCCGCCATGCGCCTCGGGATCGGCCTCGTCCCCGAGGATCGAAAACGTCAGGGTCTGGTGCTGTCGATGAGCGCCGCAAGCAATACCACGCTGGCCACGCTGCGTTCGCTCGCGCGGCTGACGTTCATCAGCCACGCCGCCGAGCGCGCGGTCGCGCGAACCTACTTCGAGCGGCTGCGGGTCCGCGCTGCGGGACCCGATGCGCCGACGGCGGGCCTCTCCGGCGGCAACCAGCAGAAACTCGTGCTCGCGAAATGGCTGGCGGCCCGGTGCTCGATCCTGATCCTGGACGAGCCGACCCGCGGCGTCGACGTCGGAGCAAAGGCCGAGATCCACGCGCTCGTGGACGATCTCGCGGCCCGCGGAAGCGGCGTGATCCTCATCTCGAGCGAGCTGCCGGAAATCCTGAACCTCTCCACCCGCGTGCTGGTGTTACGCCAGGGTCGCGTCGCCGGCGAGCTCCCGCGCGAGCAGGCGACGCAGGAAGCCGTCATGAGGCTGATGGCGGGGGTGGCGGATTGAACTGGGGAACGGGGCTCGGTACTCGGGGCTCGGGGCTCGGTACTCGGGGGCTCGGGAGTTCGGGGGCTCGGGAACTGCGAGCTACCGAACCCGGCAACACCGGCATCACGGGTGGTATCGACCCGACGGGGGAACTCGGGAACGGGAAACCGGAAACCGCGAAACTGGGTGACACTGGCACTGGAAACTGAAACTGGAGACCACTGGAAACTGGCAACCGGGAACTGGGAACTGGAAACGTGGATCATTCCCTTGGAACACAGGCCGGGAGCTCGCCCGGGCTCGAGTGCGTCATCTTCGTCGGCCTGCCCGCATCCGGAAAAACCACCTTCTACACAAGTCGGTTCGCTCGTTCACACCGGCACATCAGCAAGGATCTGTGGCCTGCCTCCGCGAGGAAGAGCACGCGTCAAGCGCGTGAGCTGCACCAGGCGCTCGCGGCGGGGCTGTCGGTCGTGGTCGACAATACGAATCCCGCGGTCGCGGATCGGGCCGAGGTGGTCGCGATCGCGCAAGCGCATGGCGCCCGTGTGATCGGCTACCACTTCACCGCCAGCACCCGCGATGCGGTAGGTCGTAACCGCGGCCGCGAGGGAAAGGACCGGGTGCCGGACGTGGCGATCTTCACCAAGGCCAAGCAGATGGTCGCGCCGACGCGAGACGAAGGATTCGACGAGCTCTACGCCGTCGCGATCGCGGGCGACGGCGCCTTCGAGGTCACGGCGCGCTGAGAGCCTCTGTCCCAGTTCCCCAATCCCTCAGTTTCCCCGTTTCTTCCTTACCCTGATTGGCGGCTTGCACGTCGGACA
>JBOGIX010000572.1:0-10121 GCA_050744685.1 Vicinamibacterales bacterium
ATGTTCATTCATTCATGACCGCGGTGTCAACGGAAAGCAACTGGCAGGCGCGGGGAGTGCGGCGAGCCGGCGCGGGCGTGACCGCGGCCGGCAGGGCTCGAGGTCGCTATTTCGCGAACCGGTCGAAGATGTCGACGAGCTCGGTCAGCCGCTTCGACCGCTCCGGCTCTCCCTGGTCGATCCCGTCCGGTACGCACCGCTCGACGTGGTAGCGGAGCACGGCGAGGCTGATGCGGTTCATGGCGGCCTCGGCCGCCGCGAGCTGCTGGAGGATTTCCACACACAGCCGCGGTTCCTGCACCATCCGCCTGATGCCGCGAATCTGACCTTCGATGCGGTTCAAGCGCGTCACGAGAGCCTGCTGCTGAGCGGCGTCGAGCATGGACACACTATACGTCACGCCGCCGGCAGTCGACGCCAAGCGGCTTCAGGATTAGACTTGAACGTTCTGACCGAACGGTGGACGAATCCGTGTTTTCGGCCAAGGGGGCATGATGAGGGCAAGGCGAATGGCAGTCGTGCTGGCGTGCGTGCTGGCGCTCGGCGTCATGGCATCGGCACAGGACCGCGGCAAGACGAGGGCCCAGGGAAAAGTCGTCGACGAGCAAGGGCAGCCGTTGCAGGAGGTCATCGTTGCAGCAGTGAAGGAAGGGTTCGACAAGCCATTTCAGCAGGCGAAGACGAACGACAAGGGGGAATGGCGCATCGACAACCTCGCCGCCGGCAAGTGGAAGTTCTATTTCGGCGGCAAGGAAGGGCTCGAGGAGAAGGCGGTCGACGTCGAGGTCGGCGAGAGTGGCAATGCCGCCGTCCCGGAAGTGAAGCTCGGCAAGCCGGTGGATCAGCAGGCGGTGCTCAATGCCGACATCCAGAAGGCCGCCGAGCTCATGAAGACGAAGCAGCCCGGCGAAGCCCGGAAGATCTATGAAACGATCCTGGCAAAGTACCCCACCGTCGACAAGCAGTTCCAGGGACAGCTGCACGGCGCCATCGCGCAGACCTACGCCGCCGAGAACGCCGGGCCCAAAGCCGTCGAGCACCTGAAGCAGGCGATCGAGCTCGATCCCACGAACACCGACGTTCAGCTGGTCTACGGCGAGATGCTGATGGCGATGGATCGGAAGGAGGAAGCGGAGAAGGTCCTCCTCGGGGTGGACATGACCAAGGTCAAGGATCCGTTCCCCTACATCAACATCGTCATCGCGAGAATCAACGCGCAGAAGCCGGACGAAGCGCTCGACCTCGTGAACAAGCTCATGACGCAGTTCCCGACCGAGAGTGCGCTGTACTACTACCGGGGACGCGCGAACCTCGCGGCGAAGAAGCTGCCGGAGGCCAAGGCGGATCTCGAGAAGTTCGTGGCCGGCGCCAAGCCGGACGCGCGCGAGCTCCCCGACGCCCAGAAGATCCTCGAGCAACTCAAGGACGCCAAGTGAGAGCAGCGCTTGGCGCGCTGCTCCTGACTTTCGTAACCGCGTGCGGCGGGGGAGATGACGGCTCGTCGGCATCTCCCTCGCCCAGCCCATCACCCACACCCGCCCCCCAGGATCCCTGCGCATCGGTCCTTGTTGAGGAGCGCCTGGTCACCGGCGCCGCCGCCGCTCGATCGAAAACCGCCGGCATCGACGGATCGCCGCGCTGGCGCGTGCTCGAAGCGCTCTGGCTGCATCGCCAGGCGCTCGACGGCCGTGGCGGACTGGCTGGCGTCGGCGCGCCGGCGGCCACCACCGTCGACATCGGCGACGTCGCGGTCGTTCGCGACGAGGGCGACCTGATCCTGCCTGCCAACGACTTCGATCTCAGAGGCGGCGGTCTGCGCTTCACACGCAACGAATCGGGCGGCTACGACGTCCGGCAGGAATCCGCGGCCTTCCGCCAGGCGCTCGGCAGCCGCCTCACCCTGACGGATGACGACTCGGCCGCGGTCGACGTGCCGTTCTCGTTCCCGTTCTACGCGGCCAGCGAGCGCATCGCATTCGTCAATTCCGACGGCAACATCACCTTTCGCGAGAGCGATAGCGCCAGCACGGAACGCAACGTTTCCCGCCTGCTCACCGGCCCGCCGCGCGTCGCGCCGTTCCTGGCCGATCTCGATCCGTCGACGGGCGGCGGTGTGTTCGTCAACGCGGCCGCCGATCAATACACGGTCACCTGGTGCGGCGTCCGCGGCTTCGATTCCGAGGACTCGGTGACCGCGCAGGCCACGCTCCTGCCCGATGGCGCGATCGAACTGCGATACGGCACCGCCATCACGCTCGCGGATGCGGTCGTTGGGCTATCGCCCGGGCGTACGGGTGAGTTCACGACCGCGAACCTGAGCGCGCCGGGGCCGACCCCTGGCGGCGCCGCCGCCCTCGGCGAACGGTTCTCGCGCACCGCCGCGCTCGATGCCGTGGCGCTCGGCCGCGCGTTCTACCGGACCCATCCGGATGCCTATGATCAGCTCGTCATCTGGACCGATACGCGCGTCGTGCAGGACGACACCTTCGCCTTCGAGACGACCGTCGCCAACGAGATTCAGGGCATCGGCCAGGACATCTACGACCTGTCGCGCGACTTCGGCAGCGCGGGGCGGCTGCGCAGCTATGCCATCATGGACAATCTCGGCAAGTATCCGGAGGACCCGACAGTCCGGTTCCTCGGAGAGAACAGCACGCTCAGCGTGCTCGCGCACGAGGTCGGGCACCGCTGGCTGGCCTACTTCGAGTTCCGCGACCACACGTCGCAGCAGTCGGACGCGCTGCTCGGGCGCCAGCGCGTGCACTGGAGCTTCTTCTTCGATTCGGACGCATCGGTGATGGAAGGCAACGACATCGAGGCCCTCGGCGGCGGATCCTTCAGGACGGTTGCGGCCACACGGCGATTCAGCCGGCTCGATCAATACGCCATGGGACTGGTGACGCCGTCGGACGTGCCGGCGTTCTTTTACGTGGCCGACCCGGTGAACCTGTCGCGCGAGCGCGATCGCGAGTCGGCGCCGGAAGTCGGCGTGACGTTCAACGGCACGCGCCGCGATGTCCTCATCGAGGATGTCATCGCCATTCACGGTCCGCGCGTGCCCTCGGCCGCCGAGGCGCCGCGGCTCCATCGACAGGCCTTTGTCTACGTTGTCGGCGCGGGCCGGCAGGTGGACGGCACGCAGGTCGCCAAGGTCGACCGCATCAGGCGCCAGTTCGAAGAGTTCTTCGTCGGCGCCACCGAGGGCCGCATGCGCGCCGACACCCGCCTCGCGCAATGAGATCTTTGCGCCGCCCGGGCAGTGTCAGCGGGCCCTGCCGCAAGTTGGCCACAACGCAGCCCCAGGCCGCCCGCGAGGACAAACAGATGTCCCGTTCACCAACCGCATGACGATGAAATACGCAGCCGTCTTCCTGGTGTGCGCCGCGGCCGTCGCTGGCGCGGCCTTCAGTGTCTCCACTCATGCCGCCGCCGTTCAGTCACCGGCGCGGACGGCCGCCACGGTCGACACGAAACAGTTCGACGCCATCGAGGCGCTCGTACGCGAGGACATCGAGCAGAAACGGCTGCCGGGCGCCGTGGTGCTCATCGGCGTCGGCGATCGCATCGTGTACCAGAAAGCGATCGGGGATCGCGCGGTATTGCCGGAGCGCGAGCGGATGACGCTCGACACGATCTTCGACCTCGCATCGCTGACCAAGGTCGTGGCGACGACGACGAGCGTGATGATGCTGGTCGAAGAGGGCCGGGTCCGCCTGAACGATCGGGTGTCGACGTTCATCCCCGGCTTCGAGCGATATGGCAAGGCCGACATCACGGTGCGCCACCTGCTGACGCACGTCTCGGGACTGCGGCCCGACGTCGACCTCGGCGACGAGTGGGTCGGCACGCAGGCGGCCATCGACCTCGCGATCGAAGAGGTGCCGACCTCCCCTCCGGGCACGCGATTCGTCTACAGCGACATCAACTTCTTCCTGCTCGGCGAGATCGTCGCTCGCGTGAGCGGCCAGCCGCTCGCACACTTCACGCGGGACCGGATCTTCAAGCCGCTCGGCATGAAGGACACGATGTTCACTCCTCCGGCCTCGCTGCAGCCGCGGATCGCGCCCACCCAGGAGTGCACGCCCTACGGCTGGCCCTGCGACGGCCCGAACATGTCGATGCTGCGGGGCGTCGTCCACGATCCTACGGCGCGCCGCATGTACGGCGTGGCGGGGCACGCCGGTCTGTTCGGCACGGCCGCCGACCTGGCGGTTTTCTGCCGGATGCTCCTGTCGAATGGCACCTGGCGCGGCGCCCGCATCCTCTCGCCGCTGACCGTCCTGAAGATGACGACGGCGGCCCCAGGCGCCGACCGCAACGTGCGGGCGCTCGGGTGGGACATGGACTCGGCGTTCTCCGGCAACCGCGGCGAGCTCCTGCCGCTCGGATCCTTCGGCCACACCGGCTTCACCGGCACGTCGTTGTGGATCGATCCGCTCACGCGCATGTTCGTCGTGTTCCTGTCGAACCGCGTGCATCCGGAAGGCAAGGGAGACGTCACGCCGCTGCGCGCGCGGGTGGCGACCATCGCCGCGGCAGCCCTGCGGGCACTTCCGGCGTCGGCGAGAAACGCCGCGTATACGGGGCGCGACTTCGGCCCCGGACCTCAAACGAGCTCGCCTGAGCCGCCGCCGCCGGTGCTTTCCGGGCTCGACGTGCTGCGGGCGGAAGGATTCGCGCCGCTCAAGGGAAAACGCGTCGGCCTCGTGACGAACCATGCCGGCCGGGCGCGCGACGGCGCGACCGCGATCGATCTCCTGCACGGCGCGCCGGACGTGAAGCTCGTGGCCCTGTTCAGCCCCGAGCACGGCATTCGCGGCATCCTCGACTCCACCGTGCCCTCGAGCACCGACGAGAAGACGGGACTGCCGATCCACTCGCTCTATGGCGACACGCGCCGGCCCTCGGAAGCCATGCTTCGCGACCTCGACGCCATCGTCATCGACCTGCAGGACATCGGCGCCCGGTTCTGGACCTACATCACCACCATGGCGTTCGTCATGGAAGAGACCGCAAAGCGGAGCATGCCGGTGTTCGTGCTGGACAGGCCGAACCCGATCAACGGCTACCAGATAGAAGGGCCGGCGCTCGACAAGGAGATGGCGGGCTTCACCGGATATTTTCCGGCAATGCCCGTCCGCCACGGGATGACGTTCGGCGAGCTCGCGCGGCTCCTCAACACCGAGAACAGGATTGGCGCGCTGCTCACGGTGGTGCCGATGAAGAACTGGCATCGCGACCGGTGGTTCGACGAAACGGGACTGCCGTGGATCAACCCGTCGCCCAACATGCGGAATCTCGTGCAGGCCACGCTGTATCCCGGCATCGGCGCGATCGAAGGCACCAACATTTCAGTCGGGCGCGGGACCGACACGCCGTTCGAGCAGATCGGCGCCCCATGGATCGACGGCGTGCAGCTGGCCGATGCGCTGAACGGCCGCTCGCTGCCGGGGATCCGCTTCTACCCCGTGCGCTTCACGCCCTCGTCGAGCAAGTACGCGAAGGAAGAATGCCAGGGCGTCTTCATGGTCGTCACCGATCGCGCCGCCGTTCGTCCGGTCAGGGTCGGCGTCGAGATCGCGTCGGCGCTGTCCCGGATGTACGGCGCCCGCTACGAGCTCGATGCCGCGCACCGGCTGTTCGGATCGAAAGAGGGCCTGACGCGCATCCGCACGGGCGACGACCCCGCACAGATCGCCGCATCGTGGTCAGCCGCGGAGGCGCGCTGGCGGCGGATGCGGGCGAAGTACCTGCTGTATCGCTGAACTCGCGAGTTCCCTTCCGGCTTCAGAGCGTGTAATCGATCGCCTGTGCCAATCGTCGTGGCTTCCGCCTTCAGGCGGAAGATCGTACCCGCGCCGCACACTTCCGGCTAAAGCCGGAAGCCACAAGAGATCAGTTCACACCCTCTTCAGGCGGAGAGGCGCCGCGAGCCGCGCGCTGCGATTCAGCGTCAGTACAACTGATACAGCATCAGATACACCACGATACCGGTGACCGAGACGTAGAGCCAGATCGGCAGCGTCCATCGCGCGAGGCGGACGTGGCGATCGTATCGGGCGGTCAGCCCGCGCCACAACGTCAGCGCCGCCAGCAGCGGCACGATCGCGGCGAGCACGATGTGCGAAACGAGGATGACGAAGTACACGGTCCTGATCGGCCCGGCGCCGGGGAACGGCCGCGAGCCGGCGTTGGCGTGATAGACGACGTAGCTCACGAGAAACAGCACGGAAGTCGCGAACGCGCCGATCATCGCGCGGCGGTGTGCCGTAATCCGCCGGCGCCGGATGCAGACATATCCCACGATCAGCAGCACCGTCGCGACGGCGTTCAGCGACGCGTTGACCGCCGGCAGGCTGGAGATGGAGAAGTCCATGGCGTCGGGGCGGATCGAAATAGCGCGCGTGCGTGCCTGTCGCGCGGCAGCGGGCCGGCCGATGTCAGAGGCGATCCGCGATCATCAGGATCCAGAGAATCGGCAGGTACGCGATCGAGGCGAAGAACAGCCGGCGCGCGTCTTTGACGGCGCGCGTCCGCGCAAACCGGATCGAGAATCCGAGGAAGATCACCGTGAGCGCCAGCGCGCCGCCAAAGTAGATCGTGCCGGACAGGCCGGCCAGCGTGGGGGCCAGCGCGAGCGGCAGCAGCGCCGCCGTGTAGATCACCGATTGGCGGCCCGTGCTCCGTCCATCGGGCTCGATGACCGGGAGCATCGGAAACCCGGCGCGCGCGTAGTCGTCCCGGTACATCCACGCAATGGCCAGGAAATGCGGCAACTGCCAGAGAAAGACGATGCCGAAGAGCACCCACGCTCCCTGCGAGAGCTGATTGGTGGCGGCCGCCCAGCCGATGACGGGAGGCAGGGCTCCGGGAATGGCGCCGATCACCGTCGAAAATGACGTGCGGCGCTTGAGCGGTGTGTAGACGATCGCGTAGCTCGCCAGCGTGGCGAGCGCGACGGCCGCCGACAGCACGTTCACACCGGTGCCAAGCACCAGCAGGCCGGCCGCAGAGAGGAGCGACGCGAACATCAGCGCTTCGCTCGGCGCCACACGGCCGTCCGGCAGCGGTCGCAGGCGCGTGCGACGCATCAGGCCGTCGGTGTCGCGCTCGATGATCTGGTTGAACGCCGACGCGCCCCCGGCCACGAGCCCCGTGCCGACGACCGTCCACACGATCGCGGCGGCGTTCAGGGGGTTGCCACCGGCCATCGCGTAGCCGGCCAGCGCCGAGACCACGACGAGCAGGTTCAGCCGCGGTTTGGCGAGCGCGGCGTAATCGCCGGCGCGCGCGCCCGTCACGGTCACGGCAGTCGTCGTTCGCATCTTTTGTCCTCGCGGGCGGCCTTTTGCCGCCAGGGGGCCACCTTGCGCTCTTCACTTGCTCGCAGTCTGCCTTACGTTGCTCGCTGTTCGCTGTTCGTTGTTCGCTATTCGGCAAGCCCGGCGTAAGCGTTGCCCCGAAACGAGCCGCGAGCCGCGATTATCAGCTCGCTTTGAACGTGAATGTCACGGCCTTCTTTTCGTTCTCGGCGAGCGTGACCTGCTGCGTCTGCGTGCCGAGCTTCTCGTGCCACGCTTCGACAGTGTAGGTGCCGGCCGGCAGATTCTGGATCGCGAACTCCCCTCCGGGCTTGCTGACGGCGAAATAGGGGTGCTCGAGCACACCGATGTAGGCCGACATCCAGTTGTGCACGTTGCACTTCATGTGCACCATCACCTCCGGCTTCGAGAAGAACTTCGTGCTCTTCTGGCCCTGGATCGGCTGGCCGAAGTTGAACTCCGCGTTGCTGGTCGCCTGCGCCTGCACGTTGTGCATGGTCGGATCGCTGTTCACGAACTCCACATCCTGGCCTACCTGCACGCCAAGCACGTGCGGCGTGTACTGGCAGCCCTTCTGGTCGAGGACGACGGGTTCGGCCGGTGCTTCGAAATAATACCCGCCCAGGCCGTCCTTGACGTAGACGAAGACGTTGCCGAGGCCGCCATTCTCGCCGACAAACGTGTCGGCCGTCGCACCTTCCTTGTGGGCGCGGGCGCACGCGGGATCGGCAGCCAGCTGGATCGGCGCGTTCCCCGGCAGCGGGCCATCGACCGTGACGCGCCCGTTGAGGCTGCCAGCCTTCGACGCGTCAACACGCTTGGCGTCGGGAGGGGCGGTGCGCGCCGGCGGCTTCTCGTCGCCGCCGCACGCGATCGCGAGTCCAAGGGCCAGGACAGCTGCCGTGATCTGTATGTAAGTGCTGGTCATCCTGTTTTCGCTGTTCGCTGTTCGCTATTCGCTGCTTGCCCGCCGTAGCGACCGCAATCCGCGCGAAGGCGGGTTCGCTGCTTGCCCGCCGTAGCGACCGCGATCGGCGCGAAGGCGGGTTCGGCCGCTCTCGTCGCGGTTGCGCGGACTAACTGCCCGGGGGCGCCGCCGCGGCCTTGATCTTGCGCAGGATCCGGTCCTCGATCCAGTGGGCGTCCCACCACTCGACCGGGTTCACCATCTTGCCGTTGACCAGCATCGTGAAGTGCAGGTGGTCGCCGCCGGCCATGCCGGTCATGCCGCTCCGGCCGATCTGCTGCTCCTTCTCGACCGTCTGATCCGGCTTCACGGCCACCGACGACAGGTGCGCGTAGAGCGACTGCACGCCCATGCCGTGGTCGATGATTACGCAGTTGCCGTAAATCCCGAGCTCGTCGGCGAACACGACCTTGCCGCGGTTGGCGGCGAGGATCGGCGTTCCCGCGTAGGAGGCGAGGTCGAAGCCGAGGTGCACCTGCTGGTCGACCTCTTTGCCCTTGTAGATGTAGGTCCGCTGATCGGCGAACGCCGATTCGACCGCGGTGTTCGAGAACGGGTGGAACACCTGTCCGCGCCACAGCATCTCGGGGCTCGTGCCCGCCGCGAACGAGGCAATCTTCTCCGCGTTCTTGCGGCGCAGCTCCCCGTTTATCACCAGGAACTTCGCGAGGTTGTCTCCCTCGGGCTTGACGTCGGTCGTGCCCTCGAGGATCGCGGGCACCACCCGGTCGATGAGCTTGTCGTCGAGGGTGATGCGACTCCGCTTGAACGGCTTCGGGAAGACCCGGAAATCGAAGTCGGTGCGCGCGTTGTTGCCGGCCTCGTCGCGCGCGAACAGCCGGATTGGGGTGTTCAGGTCCTGATCGTGCAGCAGCGCGAAGAACGCGATGCGCATCGTGGGATCGGTGATCTTCGCGCCGTCGATGGTCGCGCCGCTGGCGGGGAAGCCGGGATACTCAACGTCGCCCACCATCACCCCCGACACCACGTCGTCCGGCGTGACGCGGTAAATGGCCATCTCGGAACCGCCGTGGTTCACGTAATGATGGGTCGAGATGATCGACACCCGGGGACGCTCGAGCCGTACGCGGAAGTCCCGCGTCGCGGTCGACTCCACCGTGCGAATGCCGTAGATCACCTTGCGCGCCGCGTTCACCACGAGGCGGGCATCGCCGGACTGCAGCTCCGGGATCGTCTGTTTGCCGATGACCCGCGAAACGACCAGCCGATCGGCGCCGTCCTGCCGCACCTGAGCCCCTTGTTGCTCCGACAGCGAGAACAGCGGGAAGCTCTTGCCGTTCTGCTCCAGTGAAATCTGCAGCTGTTCGAAGTGGGCCCCCGGCGCCTGCACGATCACTTCCATCGGGCTCGAGGCGCCGACGACCTTCTCCGGCTTGTTGATCGCGATGCCCGGTCCCCCCAGCCGTCCGGCGTAGACGAACAGACCGCCGGCGGCGAGCGCCAGCACCAGCACCAGGCCGAGCAGGAATCGCATGCTCTGATGATACCCGCTGCGACCGTCCGCTCGTAGAGGCGGCGAGATGGACCACGCCGCACCTTCGGTCCGGCGGGATCCAGATGCCAGTTTCCAGATGCCAGTTTCCAGTTGCCGGTTTTTCTCGCTGGTTGCCAGTTTTCATCTGGGGTTTGCAGGTGCCTGTCGTTCTGGTTGTCAGCGATCGGCCCGGAGCCGCGGCAGCTGGCTGCAGTGGGTCTGCCGGGGCCTCGCCTGGCGTCGGTTGACGAGGGTGGAAAGCGCCTGTTATTATTGGAAGTTCCTGAGCTCGTGCCGGTATCGTCTAGGGGTCAGGACACGTGGTTCTCAGCCACGG
>JBOGIX010000573.1:0-2410 GCA_050744685.1 Vicinamibacterales bacterium
GCACGAAGACGGCACGATCGACGCATCGCTGCGCGGGCTCGACGCGAGCCTGGAAGTGCCGGGCGCGATCGAGGGCAGAGGCGCCGTCCAGGTGCTCCCGTCGGGAGGCATCGCCGCGGCGCTCGACGTGAGGATCGTCCCGCTGAACCTCTCGACGGACGGCGTCATCCTGTACGAGCCGAAGAACGACACGTTCTGGCTGTTCGTCCAGATCGGCGTCGATCTGCCCGCGGCGATTCCGGTCGCCAACTCGGGCCTTGGGATCTACGGCATCTCAGGCGCCTTCGGCATCAACGCGCGCCCCAAGCCGCCGGCCCCCAACGATCCCGATCCGATCGGGTATCAGCTGCGGTGGAACTCCAGCGATCCGATCAACGCATTCGAGTTCCGTGCCGACAACCTGACTTTCGGTGCGCAGGCCGTGGTCGGCACGCTCCCGGATCTCGGCTTCTCGTTCTCGACTCGTGCCGGACTCTTCATCACCGTGCCCGACGTCGTCGTCCGCGGTGCGCTCTGGGCCACATTCATGAGCCCGCGCATGCGCGTGAACGATGACCCCTCGCCTGGCGATATCGGCGTGTCCTTCATGGGGGTGGTCGTCGTCGATCCGGCCGACAGCGTGACCATCGGCCTGCACGGCCATCTCGAGGTGCCGGTCGTCCTCTCCATCGATATTCCGGTTGGCGCGCGGTTCCCGACCACCAAGGCGGACTCTGACAACTGGTACATCTATCTCGGCACCGACGGCTATCGCGACGCGGTGCCCGCCGACGGCCGCGGGCTCGGACCGATCCGCGCAGTGGTGCTCCCCGATCTGCTCGAGATGGAAGCCGATGCCTATGCGATGCTGCGCGGGCGCGGCATTCAGAAATGGCCGCGCGGCGGCTCGATCACGATCTCCGACGGCCTGGTCATCGCGTTCGGCTTCGGATTCGAGTACCGGATCGGCCCGTACCCCGTGGCCTGGGCCGACGTCCACATGAGCGCCGATCTCCTGCTGGCCACGCACCCGCTGACGCTGGCGGGTTTCGGCGCGGCAGGCGGATCGCTGAACCTGGGTCCATTCTCGATCGGTGTCGACGCGTTGGTGACGCTGCTGAAGGTCGAGAACGCGGATCCGTTCATTCATGCGCGCCTCTGCGGGCACATCGACCTGTTGTTCACCGAGATCGAAGGCTGCGTCGAGCTGTCGATCAACGGCGAGCCAAAACTAGTTGTGCCGCGGCCCGATGTGCATCCGCTCGACAACCTCGAGAACGGCGTGCTCAAGGGTA
This sequence comes from Vicinamibacterales bacterium, assembly GCA_050744685.1. GTDB lineage: Bacteria > Acidobacteriota > Vicinamibacteria > Vicinamibacterales > 2-12-FULL-66-21 > JACCXG01. The sequence continues at coordinate 1,275 of JBOGIX010000573.1, forward strand.
ACCTCGCCTTCCTGATCGATCACCAGTTCAGACGGGTCGCAGAGCTGAGCACCACCGAGGCGGACGCGAAGGAGGTGTGGGCCGACACGCTGTTGCACCTGTCGTTCTCCATGTCGCCGAAGCTGGCGTCAGGCTTCGTCGCCAAGGACGGTGCGACGCTGCAGTTCCCGTCGATCGAGACGTATCCCGTCGGCCTCGCCGCCAAGCCTACCGGCAGCGAGATGCTGAAGTACGAGTGGACGCTCACGGGACTCGCGCTCTACGACGTGACCACGAGCAGCGCGGGCACGCTGGTCAAGGGGCCGTTGAGCGGCGCGTGGCAGGCCGGACGCGACGGCGATCCCGGCAAGCGGCCGCAGGCCGGCGATCTCGTGCTGCTGACATATCAGGGCGATCTGTTCCTGAACCGTCTTGCCGATGGCGGGGCCGGTCTCGCCAACGACCCAATCGCCGAGGCGGCCACCGCGTGTCAGCGCGAGGTCACACCGGAAGTGGGCTGGGCCGTCGGCTACATCGCAACCGGGACCGGCGCGTCGTTCCTGCTGCCCATCGATCCGGTCTCGCCGGATCCTTGCGTGAGCCAGTTCACCGCGACGCTGGCCGAGCATACGTCGCTGCTGCCGGCGAGCTTGGCGCTCACGATCCAATCCGCTGCGCAGATCCCGCCGCCGTTCGACTATCGCGCGCCTGCGCTCGAAGTCTTCTCGCCGCAGCTGCCGCTCGAGCGCGCGTTTGCCGGAGCGCTGGATCTTTCCGTGATCGCGGCACCCCCGGAGCGGAACATGCTTCGCGCCGAGCTGTTCCAGGCGGCGCTCATCGCGCCGGACGTCGCGCTCACGCTCGCCCGGCTCTGGCTGATTGTCGACGTGCCGGTCAATCAGGATCTGCCGATCGTCGTGACCGACAGCAACGGCCACTCATGGCAGATCACTGATGCTCGTGCAGTCTCGCCGGCGCGCACCGCCGTTCGTTTCGCGCCCCGGTCGGCGGGCTGGATCGCGTCCGTCGAGGTGCGATGGCCGGTCGGCCGCAGCCTCTGCGTGCTTGGCCTCGGCGGGATCACCGAAGCGGCGCAGTCGGCCGCGATCCTGCGGAACGCCGGCGCGCAGGCGGCCGCGGCGCAGCAGGCGGCGGCC
>JBOGIX010000574.1:0-4124 GCA_050744685.1 Vicinamibacterales bacterium
CTGGACGATGGCGTAGTTGTCGAAGACACCGCCGATCGACGCGCACGCGCCCATCGAAATGACCCACTTCGGATCCGGCATCTGGTCGTAAACCCGCCGCATGGCGGGCGCCATCTTCCGCGACAGCCGGCCGGCAATGATCATGAGATCCGACTGCCGCGGCGAGCCGCGGAATACTTCGGCGCCGAAGCGGGCGATATCGTACCGCGATGCGCTCATCGCCATCATCTCGATGGCGCAGCAGGCCAGGCCGAAGGTCACCGGCCAGATGGACGAGCGCCTCGCCCAGCGCACCACCTTGTCCACGGTCGTTGTCAGAACAGGGATTTCGATGTCGGGCATAAATAAAAAGGTTTTCGGTTCTCGGTTTTCGGTTCAGGGTTCCGGGCTCAGCCCACGTGTTCCTTGCCCCAGTCGAGCACGCCCTTGCGCCACACGTATACGTACCCGACGACGAGAATCAGGAAGAAGACGAGGAGCTGGATGAAGCCGAACCACCGCAGCTCGCGGATGGCCATGGCGAACGGGTAGAGGAACGCGACCTCGATGTCGAAGAGCAGGAAGATCATCGCCACGAGGTAGAACTTGACAGGGTGCCGTTCACGCGCGTCGCCGACGGCCGGCATGCCGCATTCGTAGGGGGCGAGCTTTTCTGGCGTTGGCTTGCTGGGCCCGAACAGCTTCGGGACCATGACGTTCACGATTCCGAAGCCGGCACCGAGACCGATCATGATCAGGATTGGCAGCCACCCGTGCATGCATCCCCGCGCGCCGGGCTTGTGAATGTTTTCTCAAGCGCGGCCGGAAAGGGCGCACACCCGCAGGCGCGCGCCACGAGCGGCCCGCAGTTCCGGGCGCCAGGCACCAGTCCCGGCGTCTCGAGGGCCGCTCAAACATCGAATGCTATCACACGCCACGCTCGGGCTCGGTCCTCGGGGCTCGGTACTCAGGGCTCGGTACTCGGGGGGAGAGGCGCCGGGCCGGGCTGCAGAGTTCAGGGCGAGCCGCCGAGCGCCCGAGCCCGCGAGACCGGGACCCGAGTACCGAGCCCCGAGTACCGACCTTTTACTAGAATGAGCTGGTGCGTCTCGCCTGGTTCAGCCCGATGCCTCCGGTGCGGTCCGGTGTCGCCCAATGCAGCGCCGAGCTCGTAGACGAGCTCCGAAGCGACTGGACGATCGACGTCTTCGTCGATACGCCGAGCGCGGATGGTGACCTGAGATCGGCGCACGAGTTCGTCTGGCAGCATCAGCAGAACCCGTACGACCTGCCGGTCTATCAGCTGGGCAATTCGTCGCACCACGACTACATCTGGCCCTATTTGTTCCGCTTCCCCGGTCTCGTCGTTCTGCACGATGCTCACCTGCACCATGCTCGCGCGGCGCTGCTGCTTCGCGAACGCAGGCCCAGCGATTACCGCGCCGAATTCGCGGCCGCCCAACCAGGCGTGAATCCGGACGCGGCCGAGCTGGCGGTCGCCGGCTTCGACTCACATCTCCTTTATCAATGGCCGTTCACCAGCCTCGCCGTCCAGGTGTCCCGGATGACGGCGGTGCACGGCCGTATCACGCGGGACGAGCTCTCGGCACGATATCCGTCGCGTGCGATCGAGCACGTCCGACTCGGCCACGGCATCCGCCTTTCGAACGAAGAGGCCAGCGCTTCGCAGGAGCGCGCGCGAGCCCGGCTCGGCATCCCCGCAGATGCGATCGTCTTCGGCTGCTTTGGCAGCCTGACGCCTGACAAACGCGTGCCGCAGGTTCTGGACGCCTTCGAAGCGGTGCTGCCCTACATCCCCTCGGCGCGGCTGCTGCTCGCCGGGCCGCACGCCGCCCATTACGACGTGAACGCCGACGTCGCCCGCCGATCGATCGCCGGCCGCGTTCACCTCACGGGCTTCGTCGCCGCCGATGCCGATCTCAGCGCGTATATCGCCGCGGCCGACATCACGCTCAACCTGCGCTGGCCCACGGCACGGGAAACGTCCGGCCCCTGGCTTCGCTCGCTCGCGGCCGGCAAACCCTCAATCGTGATCGATCTCGCCCATACGGCCGACGTCCCCACGCTCGATCCGCGAACATGGCGCGGCAGCGTCGCGGGCAGCGAGGCGGTCGCGGTCGCCGTCGACATCCTCGACGAAGACCATTCGCTGCGCCTGGCCATGCGCCGACTCGGCCAGGATGCGGCGCTCCGGGATTCACTCGGCAGCGCCGCCCGCAGTTACTGGACGCGCGAACATTCGCAGGCCGCCATGTTCACCGACTACCGGCGTATCGTCCCGCTCGCCGCCGCCACGGAGGCGCCTCGCCCCGCGCTGCCCTCGCACCTGCGAGACGATGAGAGCGGCGTCATGAACGACATCCTCGAGACGTTCGGCGTCCCGGTACCATGGAGTAAGATTTGAGAATCCGCCTGAACGGCGATCCGGCCGACATCGAGGGGCCGAAAACGATCCTGCAGCTCCTCGAGGATCTGAAGATCGATCCCCGGATTGTCGCCGTCGAACAGAACCTGACGATCTTGAAGCGGGATCGATACGCGACCGCCGCCATCAACGAAGGCGACGAGATCGAAATCGTGAATTTTGTCGGGGGCGGATAGTACTTCGCTGTTCGGGGCTCGGAGGCTCGGGGTTCGTGGCTCGGAGGTTCGTGGGTTCGCCAGTCGAGCAAAGTACGGACACTACAGATGACCTGTTGACCAACAAAGGCCTCCGCGAAAACGGGGGAATGCCTGGCGTGACCGTCGGCAAACAACGAGCGGCGACGACGATCCGGAACGCAGCAGAGTGACCGTTGGCAATAGCCACCCGCGAGTTCCTGAGACGCCGCAAGATGGCCCATTGACAACAGCAGGTCGCCCCGTGGGGAAGAATGCTGGCCCTCTGGTAAGAAGAAGCCGCCCGCGAGGACAAAGGCGCGAGGACAAGGAATGCCGCAAGGTGGCCCCCTGGTAACAAAAGGCCGCCCCGCGAGGACAAGAAATGCTGGCCCCCTGGCAACAAGAGGCCGCCCGCGAGGAGACGTGCTGGCGCCGCAAGGTGGCCCCTGGTAACAAGAGGCCGCCCGCGAGGACAAAAATGGATTCTTTGATTATCGCTGATCGAACATTCCGCTCGCGGCTGATCGTCGGCACCGGCAAGTATCCAACCAACGCCGTGATGGCCGACGCGCATCGCGCCTCAGGGGCCGACATGGTCACCGTTGCCGTGCGCCGCGTGAACCTCACCGATCGATCGAAGGAATCGCTGCTCGACTACATCGATCAGCAGCAGATGTTCATCCTGCCGAACACGGCCGGCTGCTACACGGCCGACGAGGCGATCCGGACGGCGCGGCTCGGACGCGAGGTCGGCCTGTCGAACTGGGTGAAGCTCGAAGTGATCGGCGACGAGCGGACGCTCTATCCCGACAACGTCGCGCTGCTCGAGGCCACGCGCACGCTGGTCCGCGAAGGCTTCGTCGTCCTTCCCTACACCAACGACGATCCGGTCGTGTGCCGGAAGCTCGAGGAAGCGGGGGCCGCGGCGGTCATGCCGGCCGGCGCGCCGATCGGCTCCGGGCTCGGCATCCAGAACCCCACCAACATCCGGATCATCCGCGATCAGGCGCGCGTTCCCGTGATCGTCGATGCCGGCGTGGGTACGGCCTCGGATGCGACCCTCGCGATGGAGCTCGGCGCCGACGGCGTGTTGATGAATACGGCGATCGCGCTCGCTGAGGATCCGGTCGCGATGGCCGTGGCGATGAAGCTCGGCGTCGAAGCCGGACGGCTGGCGTACCGGGCCGGGCGCATTCCCCGGCGTGCCTACGCGTCGGCCAGCAGCCCGACGACCGGACTCGTGACCGCGGGCGCGGCACAGCCGGGCGCCTGATGTCCGACTCGCTCGAAGCGACGCTGCGGCGGCTGAAGGAAGAGCGCGACGCCGCCGACCGGAAGTACAACGATGCGCTGACCGCGCTCGATCGCGCGCTGGGCCCGCCGCCGCCCCTGCCCGCACGGCCCGCCGAGTACGACGAGCACCAGATCACCCCGCTCAACGAAGCGTGGAACATCCTGCCGGCGCCGCCCCAGGGCGGCGGCCTCGCCGGGCGCCTCACCGGCTTCATCTGGCGCACCATCGG
>JBOGIX010000575.1:0-3369 GCA_050744685.1 Vicinamibacterales bacterium
CGGCCGCCTCGCGCAGCTGCCGCGCCGTCTGCGCCAGATCGGCGCGATTCTCTTCGCGCGACAGCTGTTCCAGCCGGCGCGCCGCTTCCTCGACCTGTTCGGCGAGCGCCCGCTGTCCGCTGCCTCCGCCCGCCGATTGCTGGCCGGCCATCGCGCGCTGCCGCTGGCGCTCGGCCTCCTGCTCCTGTCGCCGCGCCAGCTCGCGGAGCTTCTCCATCAGCTCGTCGACCTGCTGATCGGCGTTCTGCTGTTCGGCCCGCTGCGCCGTTTCGTACTGGTTGGCAACGCGATCGAGCTCCATCTCGAACAGGTCGGCCAGCTCCTGCGCGGTCGCGCTCTGGCCCCCGCCGCCTCCGCCGCCACCCCGCTGCATGCTGACCTGCACTTCGTACTCTTCCTCGGCCTTCTGCAGCATCTGCAGCGCCTTCTGCTCGGGCTCGAGCGCGCCCTGTGTGTCCGTCGCCCGCAGCTTGCCCTCCGCGCTGGTCATGGCCGTGACCGCCTGCGGCAGCAGCTCGGCGATCGTCTTGAACGCCGGATCCTGCTCGACGAGGCGGCTGTTCATGCGAGTCAGCAGCCCTTCGACCTGCTCGCGCAGCTTCGATTGCGAGAGGGCGACGACCACCGCGCTCTCCTTCACCTTCGCGGCGGCCATCGACTTCCGATCCCGATTGATGTTGAATGTCGCCGCGATGATCTGCCGCTGCTGCTGCGACAGCGCGCCGACCTGGTTCTGCTGGCCGCCGCCCCCGCCGCCGCCCGCCTGCGATTCGGCGCGCCTGAAGTCCTTCTTCAGCGGCCGCACCTGCACGAAATAGATGTCGCTCGTCGCGCGCTTCGCGCCGCTGGCCGTGTCGTTGTCCGCGGCGCGCGCGTAGTACGACACGAAGTCGCCCGGCGAGACGCCGAGCTCCTCGAGGTAGAACGTATGCCCCGCGCTCACCTCGGCCAGCCGATTCCTGCCGTCGAACAGGCGCACGGTCTTCTCCGGCGATCCGTTCACCGAGTACACGAGATCGAGATCCTTCACACCGAAGTCGTCCTCGGCCCGCGCCTCGATGAAGACCTCCTCGATCGGAGACGCGGTCGTGTCGCGGCCGGGCCTTGCGATCGATACCGTCGGCGCCATGTCCGTGAGGACATCGATCGTGTACTGCGGCGATGCCGTCACACGATCGCCGGTCGGCGCGTCGAGCTCGACACGGTAGAACCCGTCCTTCTCCACCTTGAAGCTGCTGGTCAGCGCTCCTTCGGCGGCCACCGCCAGCGCGACCGGCTGCTGCTCGCTGACCACGATCTGCCCGCCCCCGGTCGCCATGGTCGGGACGATGCGGACGCGGACCTCCGTGCCGCGCAGCACGGCGATGTCGCCGCCGTCCTCCACCTTGCGCGGTTCGAGTCCGGTGTAGGCGGGGAAGTGATATTCGAGCTCGAGCTTCTGCACGTACGGCATCTCGAGCACGTTCAGCCGAAACGTGTTCGAACGCACGCCGCCGGCCTCGACGTAATAGTCGAGCGAGCCGGGCAGGTCGAACAGCATCCCCTGGAACTTCGACTCTTCGCGGATGAGGGGCACGCGTTCGAACGGCCCGTCGATCGAGCGCCGCACCATCAGCACGGGCTGATCCGCGGTGAACCCGTGCAGCTCCGCGCTGATCGTCTGATCTGCGCCGCGCGGCACGTTTGCGTTGCCTGGCGTGACTTCGATCCGGTACGGCACCGCCGCTTCGACGCTGCGCGACACGACCACCAGCGCCGAAAACGCGTGCCGCAGGTAGGCGGGGCCGAGGGTGAACAGCGCGGCCGTCGCCACGGCCACCAGCGTGAAGGCCGCGGCGTACGTCTTCAGCGGCCGGCGCTCGACGCGGCGCCCCTCCTCGAGAGTGCCGCATTTCTCGATCGCCGACTGCACGAGTCGTTTCACGAGCGGCGACTGCGCGCCGGGGCCACGGCTGGCCTCGACCGCGCTGATGATCTCGGCCTGCAGCGAGGGCTCGTGCTCCTCGAGATAGAGCGCGACCTGCTCGTCCGAGACGCGGCGCATGAGGGGCCGGACGAAGAAGAACGCGATCAACCCCAGGATTGCCAGCGGCAGCATCACGCGCAGCGTCAGGATCGCGCGGGGCGCAAAGCGCCACGACTCGAGGCCGAAGGCGGCGACAACGAAAACGGCCACGGCCAGCGCCGCCACGAGCACGAAGCCGCGCAGCGCCAGCTTCATGCGCCATCGCCGGCGCACCTGATGGACGATGCCGATCAGATCGGGATCAGACGGCGTGTCGTGGCGTCCCAGCGGAATGCTCATAAGGCCTCACTCGAGCCGTGAAGGACGTCCGCCCTCCGGCGGTGCCTCCACATTACATTGCCATACGGTTCGAAACCAGCGTTTCGGCAGCCAGCAACACCGCGCCCGCGAACAGCAGATACCACCAGATGCGCTGCGTGGCTTCACGCGTCGCATCGGTCATCTCGGCCGTTGCGGCGCCGGACGCGCCGGCTCCGGTGGAGCCCGTGGCGGCAGCCACCACTTCCCTCGGATCCATCGCCGTCAGGTCCGACTCCGTCAGGTCCACGTTCGCGGCAACCGTGGCCGCCGGCGCGCCCGTGGTGCCCTGGCCGCGCAGCTCGTAAAACCCCTGTTCCTCGAGCTCGACCACGTCGCCCCCCTCCGGGTCGAGCGACACGCGCTGGCCCGATGGCGACACGACCGTCCGCACATCGGTTTCGTGTGCAGCCAGCGTTCGCGAGGGATCGAGCACCTCACCAACCGTCAGCCACGGGGACGGCTCCCGGTAGCCCGCGAGGTGCCTGGCCAGCTGGTGCACGAACGGCAGGAAGACCGGCTTGATCGGCAAGTCGCTCCACTCGATCGTCAGCGACGAGGTCCACACCAGCACACGCCCGGCGCCAACGCGGCGTTCGAGCAACGCCGGCGTCCCGTCGTCGAACCGCGCCAGGACGTTCGCGCCCGGCTGGGCGGTGACGGCGCGATAGCCGTAGAAGCGGGCCGCGGAGAAGTCACCACTGCGCGGCGCGCGGAACGGCTCGAACACCGTGTGGCCGTATTCGAGCCCGACGAGCCGGCCGGCTTCGCCGCGCGAGCGATCGACGGCTTCGCCCGGCAGGGCGGGCATCAGAGCCGCGCGATCCTGCGGCCAGGTGCCGCGCTGCCCGGCAACGACGAGCAGCCCTCCTCCTCCCTCGACGTACTGCGCGAGGCGGTCGGCAAGGCTCGACGAGACCTGCACATCGTTGACAATCACCAGGCCCGCGGTCTGCAGATCGCTGGTCGACAGCGATTCTCCCTCACGCGACTGCAGCTCGAATTTCGGCGCGTCGCCAACGGCGAGGGCGCGCGAGAGGTAGAGC
>JBOGIX010000576.1:0-2538 GCA_050744685.1 Vicinamibacterales bacterium
GATATCGAAAGTGCGGTTATGCTTTTGCCGTGCACACACGTCATCGCCAGTCGCGCCGGCTTGAGGCGGTGCAACCGCCAGTCATCCCAATCGTCGGCCGGTGGATCGCCGAAACCCCCGATACGATCTCGCTCGGGCAGGGCATCGTCTCTTATGGACCGCCGCCCGAGGTGATGGACGCGGTTCGCGCGTTCGGCGGGGAGCTGTCGGATCATCGCTATGGACCGGTCGAAGGATTGCCGGCGCTGGTGGACGAGATCGAGCGCAAGCTCGCCGGCGAGAATGGCATCACGGTGCGCCCCGCGAGCCGCGTGTTCGTCACCGCCGGAGGCAACCAGGCATTCCTCAACGCGGTGCTCGCCATCACTGATCCGGGCGATGAAGTGATCCTGCCGACGCCCTTCTATTTCAATCACGAGATGGCGATCGTGATCGGCGGGGCAGTGCCGGTTGGAGTGCCGACCGGCGCCGGGTATCAGCTCGACGTCGAGGCGATTGCCGCCGCCATCACGCCGCGGACGCGCGCCGTCGTGACCGTGTCGCCGAATAACCCGACGGGCGCGGTCTATCCCGAGGCCGCGCTGCGTGCCGTCAACGCGCTCTGCGCGGAGCGCGGGCTGTTTCACATCCACGACGAGGCGTACGAGTACTTCACCTACGGCGGCATCCGCCACTTCTCACCGGGATCGATCGCCGATGCGGGGCGTCACACGATCTCGCTGTACTCGCTGTCGAAGGCTTACGCGATGGCGAGCTGGCGAGTCGGTTACATGGTCGTGCCCGAGCCGCTGGCCGACGCGGTCAGCAAGATCCAGGACACGCTGCTCATCTGCCCGCCGGCTGCCTCGCAGCACGCCGCGCTTGCCGCACTGCGCGTGGGCGCCGCCTATCCTCGCGGCCATTTGGAACGGCTGGATTGCATGCGCAGGATCGTATTCGAGGCGCTGAGCAGGCCGGACGTGCCGTGCGACGTGCCCGCGGTCGACGGGGCGTTCTACTATCTCGTGCGGGTGCATTCCACGCTCGACTCGATGACACTCGCCGAGCGGCTGATCCGCCAGCACGGCGTGGCCGGGATTCCGGGAGCCGCCTTTGCCGATGCCGCCGGCTGCTCGATTCGACTGTCGTACGGCGCGATTGAGCCGGCGATCATCTCCGAAGGGCTCGACCGTCTCGCCGCCGGCCTGCGCGCGCTCGCGTAGGCGCGCCTGCCGCGGGCTACCTGCCGATCGCGATCAGGTGCTCGTCGCTGCGCAGGAACAGCCGTCCGTTGGAGATAGCGGGGGAGGCCAGCATGCGCTCCGCGAGCGCGTTCCGCGCCACCACCTGCGGCGCACGCCCGGCCTTCACGACCACCGTGTCGCCATTTTCCGCCACGAAATACACATGGCCGGCGCCGGCCACGGGCGAGGCCGAGAACACACCGTCGACACGCTCCTGCCATACTCGTTCGCCGGTCGCCGCGTCCACGGCGGTCAAGACACCGACGTCGTTCGCCATATAGATGATGCCGTCGTAGTGCAGGAGTGACGACACGTACGGTGCCCCCGTGGCCACCCTCCACACCACGTGGGTCGACGTGACGTCGCCTCGCCCACCGGCCTTGATCGCCAGGTACGGCCCGCTGCGATAGCCGCGGCTCGTGTAGATCACGCCGTTGTGGGCGACGGCCGACGGCACCGGGAAACGGTTCGCCTCGCCGGTATGCCAGAGCGGCGCTCCGGTGCGCGGATCGTACGCGTCCAGGCGCTCGCTGGAGTTCACGATCAGCTCGTCGCCGTCGGCGGCGGAGACGATGAGCGGCGTGCTGTAGGACGAGCGCCCCTTGCCGCGATCGGCCTTCCAGCGCTCCTTGCCAGTGCGCTTGTCGAGCGCCACGAGATACGAGGCGGTGGGATGGTCGCACAGCAGGATGACCGTATCGCCATAAACGATGGGAGAGCTGCCGTGGCCCCACTGAATGTCGAACGGTGCGTAGTCCTTCCCGAGGTGACGCTGCCAGACCGGGGCGCCGTCGTGGCCGAAGGCCGAGAGCTGGCCGGTGCCGAACAATGCGAACACCAGCGTGCCGTCGGTAACCGGGCTCGGCGTCGCGAGGTTGTGTTTTTCGTGCGTCGGGGTCAGCGTGCCGTCCGCCTCGATCCTCCGCTCCCACAGCCGCTTACCGTCGGCGCGCGCGAACGCCTCGAGCACGAAGATCGTCTTGTCCTCGTCCCCCGCGGATCGGCCGCTGGCGAGCGGCCGCTCGCCGAGGGCGCTGGCATCGCCTCCCTGCACGAGCCGCGGTCCCTGCCGGCTGATGCCGGCGCCGAGCTGCGACGTCACGAAGATCCGATCGCCGCTGACGATCGGCGTGGAAATGCCCACGCCGGCGACCGGCGCCTTCCAGGCCACGTTCTCCGACGCGCTCCACCGCGTCGGCAGACTCGCTTCTGCCGAGACGCCGGCGCCGCCGGGCCCGCGCCAATGCGGCCAGTCGTCCGCGTGGAGCCCGGTCAGGCCCGTAATTGCGGTCAAGGTCAACACGCAGAAAAGAGA
>JBOGIX010000577.1:0-4403 GCA_050744685.1 Vicinamibacterales bacterium
GCATGATCGCCGGCCCGAGCAGCGCGCCTTCCTCGCCTCCCGAGACGCCTGCGCCGACGAACCGAAAGCCCGTCTTCGCGAGATCGTCGCTCCGCCGATCGGTATCCGTGAAGAGCGAGTTGCCGCCGTCGATGAGGATGTCGCCTTCCTGCAGGTGCGGCCGCAGGTGCGCGATCACGCTGTCCACCGGGGCGCCCGCGGGAACCATCATGAGCACGCGCCGCGGGCGCTCGAGCGCCTCCATCAGGCCTTCGGGCTTGTCGACACCGGCGATCTGCTTGCCGCGCGCCGGGCCGTCGAGAAACGCCTTCGTCTTCGCAGCATCGAGGTCGTAGCCGACGACCGGGAATCCCTTGCTCTCGATGTTGCGGGCAAGGCTCGCGCCCATGACACCGAGACCGACCACGCCCATTTTGTACGTCATGATGTCCACGCAGGTTCAGGGTTCAGGGTGCAAGGTTCAAGGTTGAACCATGAACTTCTTCGAACGCTTCACGCTCTAGCCCCAAGCCGGCGGCTGCCCTACTCGGTACAACATCTCGCCGGCGCGCGGCACGACCAGCCAGTCCTGGTGCGCCGCCCACGCGGCGCGATCGACGGACGCGGGGTCGAGATACCCAAGGTTGATCCGCTCGCAGCGTTCGCGCGGGATGCCTGTGGCCAGCGTGACCTGGATCCGCGGCGACTCGAGGGCGCACGACGCGTCGAATGTGCCCAGGCCCTTTACGTGTGTCGAGTGCGCCAGGATCCCGCCAGGATAGTGGCGGAACCGCTCCCACTGCTTCAGGAAGTAGTCGCGACAGTGATAGCCGACTTCGTCGAGCAGTCGGCCGTGCACGTAGCTGACCTCGGTGACATGCGGCGCGTAGATGACCACCTCGCCGCCATCGGCCACCGCCGGCTCGATCTTGTACATCCCCTTGGCCGCCGTCCACAGGTCGTCGTACATCGTCGGCATCACCGCGAGCACGCGCTGATAAGGCCTGTCGACCCAGAGCACGTGCCGTCGCGCGGAGATGGCGGCCGCCTGTCCCCACGTGTCGTGCGCGTTGCCGACGAACGCCCCGGCCACGCCGTCGTGCGTGACGACGAGTGCGAGGAGCGACAACGGCGTCCAGAGCAGTGTGGCTGCGCGGTCGATGACGGCGCGGACGGGCGTGTTCGCCGTCCCGATCACCTCGTAGCTCGTGATCAACGCGCCGAGCCAGTGCGTGAAATGGATCATCTCCGGCGCCGCGACCCCGGGAAAGAGGTACTTCGTGCCGCCAGAAAACCCCACCACTTCGTGGGGAAACACCGGGCCGCAAATGATGACGTGCTCGTATTCGACGAGCAGGCCGTTGAGCGCGACGGGCACCTCTTCCCTGAGCAGCCCACCCGTCAAATCCGCGATCTCGTGCCCCGGGATGCTGCCGAGCCGCACGAACGTCGCCGGATCGTCCCACCGATGGTTGAAGATGCGGTGTGCGCCGGCCATGCCGTTGACCACCGGACGGCCGATGTGCCGGCTCAATTGCGCATCGTTCATCGGCGGATGCGTGCCGAGGGCGATGAGGAAGTCGCACGCCTTGACGCGCGGTCCGAGCTCCCGCTCGAGGATCTCGAACATCATCGGCATCGGCATCGTCCGCGTGCCGTCGGGAATCAGCACGAGCACGCGGCGGCCGTCGAGCGGCAGCTTCGCCAGGCCCTGACCGACGATGGCGGCGACCTCGTCGGCGGGAAGGTAGCCCTCGAGAACACCACGGCCGACCACACCCGGACCGGAGAGACGTTCGTGCATTGTTTTGACGCTACGTTGCCGTGTTTACGTTGTCAAGGCAGCGGGATCCTGCAAAGTATACCCGCGCCGCCGTTCCGGACAGCGCCTGGTGAGCGTCGTACAATCGAGAGACGATGACCGCGTCGCCCGCCCGAATTACCGTTTCGCGGAAGGATCGGCGCGACATCCGCGATCGGCAGATTGTCGTCTCGCTCGACGGCACGCCGTTCGGCACGCTGCTTTTCGGCGAGGCGGCGACCCATGAGGTCTCGCCAGGCCCGCATCGGCTGCGCGCGCACAACACACTGTTCTGGAAGACGATGGATATCGAGGTCCAGCCCGGCGAGCACGTGGAGCTCGTGGCGGTGAACCGCGCGGGCTTCGGTACGTTCTCGCTGCTCGGGCTGCTCGGCGCCGCGCCGCTGTATCTCACGTTCGAGCGGGCCCCCGCCGGCGGCTAGCGCTCGAATTGCCAAAATTGCGGAATTGTCAGAATTGCCAAAATTTCACTGCTCGAGCTGATTTGCTGCTCTCGTGATTCTGCGATCCCCCTCACACGGTTGATGGTCGGCAATCGCGCAGTCTGGCGATCCCCGGCGATGCTGGCGATTCTGGCAGCCTCACATTCATGCGCACTCATGGCATTCCTGCGCATTCATGGCACTTCCTGCAGCGTTCGAACCATTCCGCGCATCGAACGTTTGCCACTGTGGCAATTTTGGCAATTGTGGCAACGCGCATTCCCCGCATTCATGCGCATTCCTGGCATTCATGCGCATTCATGGCATTCCTTCCTGCGCATTCCCGGCATTCCTGCCATTCCCGCGCATTTAGACAGTACTGGCCCCCCCGCGTCCCGCCTCGACGATGAGCGACCCACCGACGCGGGCGGCTGCGCCTGGCGTCGTCACCTGGTCGAGAATCTTGAAGTCCGCGCGCATGGACGAGGGGGTAGCGGTGCAGGCGATGTAGCCGCGGCGGGCACTGTGATAACGGATGTGCGGGTTGGCGCTCTTGACGGCGTCCCAGTTCGCCGCCACGTCGGCCCCGTCTCCGCCCGCCGAGAGCGACGTGTTCGTGAACTCGACGCCGATCGTCTCGGAGCGCGGATCGGTGAAGTCCATCTTGAGATCGGCGCCGTAGTGCACGTGCACGTCGCCCGACAGGACGACCGGGTTCGGTGCGCCGGTTTCCTTCAGGCGTGCGTAGAGGCGGTTGCGGGACGCGACGTAGCCGTCCCACTTGTCCATCGAGAAGCGCCCCGCAGGGTTCGACTGTCCTGCGTCGCGCGCGAACGAGTAGACCTGCTGGCCGATGACGGTCCACTTGCCAGTCGCCGCGCCCAGGTTCTCGAACAGCCACTTCTCCTGTTCCGCGCCGAGGATGGTCCGCGCGGCATCCCGCGCCTCGGCGCAGTCGGTCTTCGATCCGTCGCCGCAGGCCTGGTCGGAGCGCCACTGCCGCGTGTCGAGCACGCTCATGTCGATCAGGTTGCCGAACTGCAGTCGGCGATAGATGCGCATGTGGGGCCCGGTCGGAAACGACGAGGCGCGCAGCGGCATGTGCTCGTAGTACGCCTGGTAGGCGGCGGCCCGGCGCAGCAGGAATATCTCCGGCGGCGTGCCGTTCTCGTCGTGGTCGCCGGCGTGGTTGTTCTCGACCTCGTGATCGTCCCAGGTCACGATGAACGGCGTCGATCGGTGGGCGGCAATCAGATCGTTGTCGGACTTGTACTGAGCGTAGCGGGTGCGGTAGTCGCCGAGCGTGTAGATCTCTTCGCCGTGATGCTGACGGACCAGCGCCTGGTTGCGCCCGCCGTCGGCGCGATATTCGTAGATGTAGTCCCCCGTGTGGAAGACGAAGTCAAACTCCTCTTCCGCGATGCGGCGGTATCCCGTGAAAAATCCCGCTTCATAGTGGCTGCAGCCGCACATGCCGAACCGCAGGCTGTCGACGTTGGCCCCGGCCGCGGGCGCGGTTTTCGTCCGCCCCACCTGGCTGACCTCGCGGCCGGCGCGGAAGCGATACCAGTACTCGCGTCCGGGCTCGAGGCCTTCGACCTCGACGTGCACGCTGTGCCCGAGCTCGGGGCGGGCCAGCGACTCCCCTTTCTGCGCGATCGTCCGGAACGCGCTGTCACGCGCGAGCTCCCACTGCACCGGCACCGCGGCCATCGGCATGCCGCCGCCTTCGAGCGGCTCTGGCGCCAGGCGCGTCCACAAGACGATGCCGTCGGGAAGCGGATCGCCGGAGGCGACGCCGAGCGTGAACGGATAGGCATTGAAGGACGCGGTCGACTGCACGCCCCGCGCTTCGAGCGGACGGGCGACGGCCGCGGCGCCAATCGTCCACGCGATCTTCATCAGCTCGCGCCGCGACAGACGCGCGAGCGCCCGGTCGTAGCAACCGGCCGGATTCAACATGAGTCCTCCCCTTTCGTTTGCCAGATCCTACCGCGTGCGCGCATCGGGCGTGTAACGTGTTCGCCCGTCGACCAGGCTCGGGGCGACCCTGAGCCTGGCCGAGGGGCGCTATCCGCTGTTCGCTATCCGCTGTTCGCTGTCCGCTGTTCGCTGTTCGCTGTTCGCTGTTCGCTGTTCCCTGTTCGCTGTCCGCTGCTCTCGGTTCGCGGTTCAGAGTT
>JBOGIX010000578.1:0-3647 GCA_050744685.1 Vicinamibacterales bacterium
GAGGCACAGGCCGCGCTGACGCAGGTCCAGAGCGCGATTGACTCGCTCGGCGACATCCAGAACACGATCGGCACGCTGCAGAACAAGCTGTCGTTCGCCATCAACCTGGCGCAGTCGCAGAACGTGAACACGAAGGCCGCCGAGAGCCGGATCCGCGACGCGAACATCGCTGAGGAATCGGCGAACATGACGCGCTTCAACATCCTGAGCCAGAGCGGCATCGCGGCCCTGGCGCAGGCGAACCAGACGAGCTCGTCGGTTCTCTCGCTCCTCCGGTAAACACCAGAGAGGCTGCGCCTCAGACCATCGAGGCTGCGCCTCGCCGGTGAACGTCTCCCGCGTTCCCGCTTCCGGCTCCCAGAGCGTATGACTTTGGCAGCCGGGGCGGGGACCGGGGCTTTGACGTTTCGTCCGCAGGCCCGCGCTGGCGCTTTCACGGTGCCGGATTGACGCCCCCTCTTCGGCTCCCCGACTGGCTTGGTTTTGGCATTACGGAGGCTGACCGATGGGTTCCCCGATCACATTCAGCGGCTTCAACTCGATCGATTTCAACATGATCCTGAACGCGGTCATGCAGCAGGAGCGTATTCCGCTGACCGCGCTGGAGACCCGCAAAAGCACGCTGGAAACCCAGAGCTCGACGTTCGGCACGCTGTTGACGAAGATCACCGCGCTCGAGACCGCGGCCAAGGAGCTGGGCGAGGTCGATTCGCTCGCCAGCCTGTCGGCCAGCAGTTCGGACGAGGGTGTCGGCGTGTCGACCACCTCGGGGACCGTCGAAGGCGCCTACGACGTCGTCGTGACGCAGCTGGCGCGCGCGCAGGTGACGCAATCGATCAACAGCTACAGCTCGATGGACGAGGCGATCGCGACCGGAGGCGTCCTGGCCATCACCGCCGCCAACGAGGCCGCGGTCAATATTCCGGTCAGCAGTTCGATGACGCTGCGGGAGCTCGCCCAAGCCATCAACGACGAGGCCGCCTCTCCCGTGAGCGCCAGCGTCGTCCAGTCGGCGCCGGGCAGCTATCGGCTGGTGCTCACAGGGAAGACTACCGGTGAGGATCACGCGTTCACCGTGGAAAGCGCACTGTTCGATGCAGGAACGGCAGGGAACGTCCAGACGGCGCGCAATGCCGCGCTCACGGTCAACAACCTGCAGATCGTCAGCGCGACGAATACCGTCGAGGACGTGATTCCTGGTGTGACGCTGACCCTCAACAAGGAAGCTGCGACGGCGACGATCGGCGTCAAGCGCGACACGACGGACGTCGCGAAGAACATCGAAACGTTCACGACGGCATACAACGACCTCCTCACGTTCTTCAAGGATCAGGGGACGGCCGCAGTGGCGGGCAAGCCGAATATCGGACGGGATCCGATTCTCCGCAGCCTGCGCGACTCGCTGCGCACCGTGATGCTCGGCGACTACGCCGAGGGCGGCTCGATGCCCCAGCTCGCGTCTGCCGGCGTCGAGTTCGATGCCACCGGCAAGCTGAAGCTCGACAAGAAGAAGCTTGAAGCGGCGTTGAAAGCGTCGGCCACGGACGTGCAGAAGCTGTTTTCCGGCGCGGACGGCAACGGCGGTGCGTTCGGCGCGCTCAAGTCACTGGTCGCCGATTACACGAAGTCGGGCGGCATCGTTGCGACGGTGCGCCAGAGCCTCGGAGAGCAGGCCACGAACCTGAGCAAGCGGCTCGACACGCTCGAGGCGCAGCTGCTCGTGCGGCGCAATTCGCTGCAGCAGCAATACATCGCCGCGGACATGGCGATGACGCAGATGAAAGCGCAGAGCTCGTCGCTCTCGGCGATCGGGGCGCAATATCGTCTGTTCTAAATCAGCTTCCGGCTTCCAGCTTCCAGCTTCCAGCAGCTCCCCGCTTCCCCAACAGGGAGTCAGGCGGGAACCCCGGAGCAGCAGCTGAAGCTGGAAGCCGGAAGCTGGCAGCTGGAAGCTGCTTACATCGGAGTGTGCAAATCGTGAATCCCATGATCCGCGGCGCCGAGGCGTATCGGCAGACCGAAGCCAAATCCCGATCGCCGCTCGAGCTCGTCGTGATGCTGTACGACGGGGCGCTGCGCTTCGTCGGCGAAGCCGTCGACGCCGACGCCGCGGGCCAGATCGGCCGGCGCGGCCAGGCCATCTCGAAGGCGCTGGCCATCATCGGCGAGCTCCAGAGCACGTTGAACGTGCCGGCGGGAGGGGACGTGGCGGTCGAGCTCGATCGCCTCTACACGTATATGCAGGGGCGCCTGCTCGACGTGTCGGTGAAGAACGATCGCGCCGCCCTGTCCGAGGTGCAGCGCCTGCTCTCGACACTGCGCGACGCGTGGTCGCAGATCGCGAATCCGGCGCCGCTGCAGGCCGCCCGATGACGCTCACCGAGCTCGAGCCGCTCGTCTCCCAATACCGCGCCGGACTCGACGCCGAAATGGCGCTGCTGCGCCGGCTCGACGTGCTGTCGATCCAGCAGCGCGACACGGCGCGTTCCGGCAGCCTGCTCGGCCTGCAGGCCATCACCGAAGAGCGCGATCGACTCATGGCCGCTCTGGTCGAGATCGAGCACGGGCTCAAGCCGATCCGGCTGCAGATCGCCGCGGCGCGCCCCCAGCTCGCGGGCCTCGTCGAATTCAAGGAGGTGGCGGCGCTGCACCGCGAGGCCGCCGACCTCGCGAACGCGATTCTCACCGCCGATCGCCATTCCGTCGAAGCGCTGCAGGAAGCCGAGCTCGCCCGCCGCGCCGCCGCGCAGGCCCTCGAGCAAGGCGAAAGCACGCTCGCCGCCTATCGTCGCGTCGTCAGCCCTTCCTTCTCGTCGCCGGCACTCGTTAATAAACGGGGGTAGTGCTTCGCTGATCGGGGCTCGGTACTCGGGGCTCGCGGCTCGGGGACTCTGAGACTCCGGTTCGGGAACTCCGGGAGCTCCGGGTTAGCTGACTGCACCCCCGAACCTGCGCGCCGCGAGCCTCGAGTCTGGGAGTCCCGAACCCCGAGCGCCCGAGCCCCGAGTACCGAGTGCCGAGCCCCGATCTACTTTTTTAACGAGTTCGGCGATTTCCACTGGAACACGTGGTAGGTCGCCGGGACGACGCCGACGTTGCGGATGGCGTGCATCTGATTGGATGCCTGGAACACGATCGACCCCGGGCCGACGCGCTTCGTCTCGCCGTTCACCAGCGACTCGACCGTCCCTTCCTTGACGATGATGATCTCTTCGGCCGGGTGCTGGTGCGGCGCGTGCGAGGCCTGGCCGGGATTGAGCGTCGTGATGTGAATCTCCAGCTCATCGAGCGTCGCCGTCGGCGCCTGCACGACGCGCCGCACCTCGCCGACCTTGGTCTTGTCGGCCTTCAGGTTCGACCAGTCGAACACCGTGGAGCTGAGCACCGCGGCTTGTGCCATCATGCCGGCCGAACCGGCCACCGCGAGCGCGGCCCCGGCCACGGCCATGCACACGTCTCTGCGCGTCACCATACACGTCCCTCTCGTCTTCGCGAGTCAGGCTGATTGCCCGTCGCGGCGGGAGAAGTGTAGCGCGGCCTGGCGGATCGGCGCTTGCCGGCTCGCTTTCATCGCCAACTCCCAACGTGCAACTCCCAATGCATTTGTTTACCGGGGTCGATGCGTGATTGGTTCCGGCCGTGTCGTG
>JBOGIX010000579.1:0-5496 GCA_050744685.1 Vicinamibacterales bacterium
GACCGCTCGCGGCGTCGCGGCCACGACGTAACGCAGCACGCGGCCGGCGCGGCGCTCGCGGGCGGCGCGGTCCGACCATTCCTTGTCGAAGGCCGGCAGGCGCTCGAAGAACTGCTCGATCGACACGCCCTTGAGCGCGCGCGGCACGAGATCGTCAGGAGTGGGCGCCGGCCCGCGGTATCCGAGCAGGCGTGCCAGGATCAGACCCTTGCGCGCCGCATCCATGCCGGACAGGTCTTCGCGCGCGTCCGGCTCCGCGTAGCCCTTCTCCACGGCAGCCTTCACCGCGTCCGAGAAACGCCCGCCGGCCGACACGGCCGACATGATGTACATCAACGTCCCGCTGACGCACCCTTCGATGCGCAGGACGCGATCGCCAGTCTCGACGAGCTTGTGATACGTGTCGATGATCGGGAGACCGGCGCCGACGGTCGCCTCGTACCTCACGCGCGGACCGCCGTTTGCCGGCGATCCGACGAGCGCGGAGTAGCTGGCGAACGGGCCGGCCAGCGGCTTCTTGTTCGCGAGGACCACGTTGAAGCCGTGACCGATCGCGGTGCGCAGCAGGTCGCCCGTCTCCTCGCTGGTCACGTCCACGATGATCGGACGCGACACCGCGTGCCCCGCCATCGTCGTCAAGGCCTCCGCGGCGCCCGCGGGCCGTCCGCCGAGTGAGGAGACGAGCGCGCCGGCATCCTTCTTCTTCGTCAGGTCGAGCAGCCGCTTCCGCGAGATGCCACGCGGCTCGAAGATGTAGCCGGATCGATCGAGCAGGCCGACCACACGAACGGCGGGCTGGCCGTTGGCCGGCGCCGCAATCTGATCGGCCAGCTCGCGCCCGACGCGGCCGAACCCGAGCAGCACGACGTCGGTTCTGAGCGCGGACAGCGGCCGGCCGCCGCCAATCTTCGAGAGCTGAAACGCCGCGTGAATGCTGCGCGCGGCGTCGGCGGCGTCCTTGCCCTCCACCGCGAACGAGATGTTCCGTTCCGACGATCCCTGGGCGATCGCGACCACGTTGATGCGGGCCGCCGAGAGCGCCGAGAAGACGCGCGCGGCGACGCCAGGAGTGCCCGCCATGCCGTCGCCGACGACGGCGATCACCGCCATGCCCGGACGCGCCGTGACATTGTCGATGAGCCCGCTCGCGATCTCTCCGCTGAACGCACGGCGGATGCTGCGTACCGCGCGCTCCGCTTCGGACTCCGGCAGCGTGAAGCCGATCGAGCTCTCGGAAGATGCCTGGAAGATGGTCGAGACCGACAGCCGCTCGGTCTCGACCGCGGCGAACGTCCGTGCCGCGATGCCGTGCACGCCGACCATGCCCTTGCCGGCCACCGTGACGATCGCTTGCCCGTGCACGATCGCCAGCGCCTTGACCGGGTAAGTCTGCAGCGATCGCCGTGCCGACACTTCGGTACCTGGCGTGTCCGGATTGATGAACGAGCGAACGTGCAGCACGACGCGCGTGCCCGCGATCGGGATGAGTGCTCGCGGGTGCAGCACCTTGGCGCCGTAGTGCGCCACTTCACCAGCTTCACGGTGATGGAGCTGCGGAATCAGCCGCGCATCCGGCACCAGCCGCGGATCCGACGTGAGGATGCCCGGCACGTCCTTCCACAGCACCACGCGCTTCGCGCCCAGCGCCTTCGCCAGCATCGTCGCCGTGAGATCGGTGCCGCCGCGGCCGAGGGTGGTGACGCTGCCGTCGGGCGCGCGGCCGATGAACCCGGGAACGACGGTGATCGTGCCGTCCGCGAGCCGCGGCCGCAGCACCTTGCGCGCCTGCCTCGTGGTCACCGGGAAGTTCGGCGCCGCACCGCCATGGTGATCGTCGGTTTCGACGATGTCGAGGGCGTCGATGTACGCGGCGCGCTTGCCGGCGCGCTGGAGCGCGGCGGTGACGATCTGCGCGGAGATGCGTTCGCCGCGCGACACGAGCAGGTCGCTCGCGCGCGGCGCGAGATGGCCGAGCAGGCCCACGGCGCCGCACAGCTCACGATATTCGCGGGCAGCCGCGTCGACACGCGCGAGCAGGTTCCGCCGCCCCTTGCCCGGTGGCACGATCGCGCGCACGACCTCGCGATGTTTCCGGAGAAAGGCCGCGGCGATGCGACTCGCCTCCGCCGGCCGGCTGGCGAGGGCGCGGGCGGCTCCTTCGAGCAGCAGATCCGTCACACCGGCGAGCGCCGACACCACGATCACGAGCGGGCCGTTGTGGCGGGCAACCAGCGCCGCCGCTTTCTGGATCTCTCCGGCTGCGGCGAGCGACGCCCCGCCGAATTTCCAGACTTCGAGAGGAACACGAGTAGATGCCACGTTACCTGCCAGTCGGCGCCGCCGCCAGGCGGTCGATCGCGCGGCGCACCGCGTCGTAGTCGTTCGGCAGCTCCACCGGCGGGTTCCGGTGCTTCGGCGTGACGCCGCTCAACTGGTCCGTGTGATACCCGGTCTTGAACTCCGAGAACTTCAGCCCGCTCGCCGTCGACACGACGATCACCCGGTCGGTCTTCGTGATCTCGCCCCGCGCGATCAGCTTCTCGAGCGCGGCGAGTGCCACGGCGGTGTGCGGGCAATTGAACATGCCGGTGCGGTCGGCCCGCGCCGCCGCATCGGCGAGCTCGTCCTCGGTCGCCTGTTCCACGATCCCGTCGAAGGTCTGCAGCGCGTGGATCGCGCGCCGGATCGAGACGGGATTGCCGATCTGAATCGCGCTGGCCAGTGTCGGCTGCGCCCGAACCGGCTCGAACACCCAGTTGTTCCGGTAGGCGCGATAGAGCGGATTGGCCGCGGCCGCCTGGGCGACGACCAGCCTTGGACGCTTGGCGATGAGCCCGAGATCGAGCATCATCTGGAACCCCGACGCCAACGCGCTGACGTTGCCGAGGTTGCCGCCCGGGATGATCACGACATCCGGCACTTCCCAGTCGAACTGCTGGACGATCTCGATCGACAGCGTCTTCTGTCCTTCGAGGCGGAGGCTGTTCATCGAGTTGGCGAGGTAGACGCCCTCGTCTGTCGCGAGCCGCTGGACGATCGCCATGCAGCCGTCGAAGTCGGTGTCGAGCGCGAGGACCAGCGCGCCATTGGCGAGCGGCTGCACCAGCTGCGCGGGAGAGACCCGTGCGCGCGGCAGGATCACGATCGCCGGGATCCCGGCAGCGGCCGCGTAGGCAGCGAGCGCGGCAGACGTATCGCCGGTCGAGGCGCACGCGACGGCGCCGATCCCGCCGCCGTCGGCCATGATCTGCTTCACGACCGAGACGAGCACGGTCATGCCGAGGTCCTTGAACGAGCCGGTGTGCGAGTTGCCGCACATCTTCACCCAGAGGTCCTCGACGCCGAGCGTGCGCCCGTAGCGCTCGGCCCAGAAGATGTTGGTGCCGCCCTCGTCCATCGAGACGACGTTCTCGTCGCGGATCGCCGGGCACACCCATTCCTTCTTGCCCCAGACGCCGGAGCCGTACGGCCAGGCGGTGCGCTTGTAGCGGTCGTCGAAGAGCCGCATCCACGCGACCGGGCTGCGGTGGGCGAGCGCCTCCGTGTCGTGCACGACCTGCAGCAGATCGCCGCAGCGCGGGCAGTGATAGATCGCCTGCCAGATGGAATGTTCGCCGGGACATCCCGCGGCACAGCGGAATACGGCGCGATAAGTACTCATAGACCCTGTCAACAAGGAGATGCCCACCGATGCCGGGCAGGCCAGCTCACGCCTGCACCGTTCCCGCCGCCGCCGGCGCCGACTGGATGGCTTCGAACTCCGCGAGCGACCTGCCGATGCGAATCGGCTCGACGCCGCGGCCGTTCAGCACCTCCGCCGTCTTGTAGCCGTTGCCCGTGACGCAGATGACGATCGACTCGTCGGGATTGATGGCGCCGCGCTGGACGAGCTGGCGCGTGGCCGCCACCGTTACGCCGCCGGCCGGCTCGGTGAAGATGCCCTCGGTCTCGGCGAGCAGCTGGATGCCCTCGATGATCTCGTCCTCGGTGACCATCGCGCCCGATCCACCGGTCGAGCGCACCGAACGCAGCACCTGGAATCCGTCGGCCGGGTTGCCGATCGCGATCGACTTCGCCAGCGTGTCCGGCTTCACGGGCTCCGGGTACTCGAGCCCTTCCTCGAGCGCGCGCACGACCGGCGCGCATCCGGCCGCCTGCGCCGCGTGGATCGTCGGCAGCTCACCGTCCACCAGGCCGGTCTGCTCGAGCTCGGCGAACCCCTTCAGGATCCGGGGCAGCAGCGTGCCGCCGGCAACCGGCGAGACGACGTGGCGCGGGAAGCGCCATCCGAGCTGCTCGGCAATCTCGAAGCCGTAGGTCTTGGCCCCTTCCGCATAGTAGGCGCGCAGGTTGATGTTCGCGAATCCCCAGTTGTAGCGATCCGCCACCTGCGTGCACAGCCGGTTCACGTCGTCGTAGTTGCCGCGGACGGCGATGATACGCGGCTTGTACACGGCCGCGCCGGTGACCTTGCCCGCCTCGAGATTGTCCGGGATGAAGACCGAGCAGGAGAGCCCCAGCCGGGCCGCATGCGAGGCGACGCTGTTAGCGAGATTGCCTGTGGACGCGCAGGCGAACACCGCGAACCCGAGCTCGACAGCCCTGGTGGCCGCGACCGACACGACGCGGTCCTTGTAAGAACAGGTCGGGTGATTCACCGAGTCGTCTTTGACATACAGCTCACTTACGCCGAGACGCCTGGCGAGACGATCGGCCCGCACGAGCGGCGTGAATCCCGAGTGGAGGCCGGTGAGCGGCTCATGTTCGATCGGGAGGAACTCACGATAACGCCAGAGGTTCTTCGGCCGTGACTCGATCAGCTCGCGCGAGACGAGCCTGGCGATCTCGGCGTAGTCGTAGGTGACTTCGAGCGGGCCGAGGCATTGATCGCAGACCCACAGCGCCGATGCCGGGAATGAAGTGCCGCAGAGGTGACAACGAAGGCTGAAGTTCATGCAGTGTCTCTCGTCATGCCGCCGGAACCGGCTGGCGGTGATTGGCGGCCGGATGCGCCGCGAGATTTCTGATCGTGTGTGGCACGTCGAGCCGGCGGTAGGCGTCGGCGAGCAGCGTCACGACTTCTTCCGACCGTCCGGGGGCGGCGAGCGCGACGACCGAGGGTCCCGCGCCGCTCAGACACACACCGAGTACGGCGGGGTGGTTGATTGCCAGTGCCTCGGCGAGGCCGGGCACGAGCGGCCCGCGGGCGGGCTGATGCCAGCGGTCCTTGAGCGCCTCGCGCAGATCGTCGTACTGGCGGGTTTCGAGCGCGCGCACGAAGAGCAGCGCGCGCTGCAGGTTGGCCACGGCGTCGCGGAGCGGGACGGCGTCGGGCAGCACGCCGCGCGCCGTCTTCGTGTGCAGCGGCACCTCCGGGGTCGCCACGACCAGCCGCACTTCAGCGGGCCAGCTCCACGATCGCGCCACCACGCGTCCATCGTCCTGCTGGCAGCTGAGAGTGAGGCCGCCGAGCAGCGCCGCCGACGCGTTGTCGGG
>JBOGIX010000580.1:0-9103 GCA_050744685.1 Vicinamibacterales bacterium
CCACACACCGCCGCGCCGGCGAGCGCGCCGCTCACGATGCGGCCGGCGAGCGGCAGCGCGTCGGTGCGTGACGGGATGAAGGGCATCTTGTCAGCCATCATCTCACCGCCTGCGAGCAGCGCCAGGATCGGCGCCGCCGGGGACGCATGGTGTGCCCGCGCCACCAGCGCCGGCGCGAGCATGCTGCGGGATCCGCTGACGGCCCCGAGCGCCCCCGCGATCACGATTGCGTCCTTCATGAAGCCTCCGACAGGCGGTGTTCGCCCGTTTCCTCTTCCATGCCGATCACCGCGGGCGGGCCCCCGGTTGCAATCGCCTGCACCGCAGGCACGGGGAACGGCGGACCGGTGTGCACGAGCCGCGCGCCGCGCGGGAGGGGGGGTAGCGCTGCCGATCCGAGCATGGCGCGCAGCCGCAGGTGCGCCAGCCGGT
Organism: Vicinamibacterales bacterium; assembly: GCA_050744685.1. Classification (GTDB taxonomy): domain Bacteria; phylum Acidobacteriota; class Vicinamibacteria; order Vicinamibacterales; family 2-12-FULL-66-21; genus JACCXG01. Next base: position 433 of record JBOGIX010000580.1, read on the forward strand.
GCCACGCACGCTGGTAGCGCCGTGCCAGCAGGTTGAAACCGATGCGCGACCACCAGTTCGGCAGCTCGCCGCGTTTCCAGCCGGCATGGATGCGGAACGTCACGTCGCCGGTCGCGTGATTCTTCGCCACCACGAACCACTCCGCCCCCCGCTCGAAGTGCCCCTCGATGGTGTCGTAGCGGAACCCGCGTGCCGAGCGCGACGCCTCGCGATCGTCGAGCACGGCCGTTACCATGGCGGGCCCGAGGTAGTGCAGGCCCCACACCCGCACCTCGAGCAGCATGCGTCGCTCCAGGAGCGGTACCGATCGATCGAAGTGGGCCTTGACGATCCGCGGATCGGAGAAGAAATAATCGGCGACGAGCGTCCATGCCCGGTCGAACGGGCCGCCTCGCTCCGGCGGCCCGGGTGGCTCGCGCGCGATCACGGCTTCGGAGAAATGACGGCCCCAGCCCCGCTCGCTTGCCATCTCGCGATCGGCCTCATCGAAGTTGCGCGACCGCGCGGCGGCCGACGCCAGCCGCGCGGTCAGCTCCTCGTCGGTCCAGCCGCGGAGAAAGCGCCACTCCGTCTTCATCTTCATCAGTCGGCCTCGGCGAGGAACGTCGGACCGTCCATCGCTTCGTCACCCTCGATCACCTGGTCGTCGCGAATGGGCGTGGTGTCCGCGTGCACGACGCCGAGCACGCCGTCGCCGCATGTCAGGGCCACGTTGTTGACGAAGTCGGTCCACGTGCTCGCCTGCATCGGGTCGCCCGCCGAGCGGAACCCGACGTAGTTGAAGAGGGTGCTCGAGCGCGCGCGGCTGCGGATGTGGAACACCACCTCGCCGCGATCGTTGCGATAGGCGCCGAAGGTAATGCGACCTGCCTCCGGATGGCCCTGGAGGGTCGCCAGCGTGATGCTGCACGGGCACTTGTGCACCACGCGCACACGCGCCGGGCCGGCCATCCGGATATTGATATCGAGTTCCTCGCCGAGTTCGAGGCATCCGTCGCCGTCGCCGCGTCGCTCGAACACGACCATTTCGGGCGGCGGGAAATCGGGAAAGCGCGCAGCAACGAGGATGGCGATGTCCGACGGCCTGACTCGGCAGTTAGCGATGACCGCCCAATAGTCGCGCTGAAAGAACGTACCGATGCCGCTCGAGGCGGGCTGGAGGAGATCCATCGCTTCGGAACGGAGCAACGCGTGTGCCCAATCGGCAGCGTGGCGTCACGCTTGCACCGAACCCCGCATGGCGGACGACGGATCGCTTGACGTCAATCCGGCGAGCGCAGCACCCGACGCGGCACCCGTCGTGCGCGCGGAACACCGCGAGGGCACACTTGCGCGCATCGTCGAACAGCAGACCGCGAAGATCCCATCCCACGTCTTCCTGCTGGCGTCGCTCGTAGCGATGGGTGTTTCGCTCACGGCCGAGCTGGAGGGACGGCAGCGCACGAGCCGGTTCGTCGGCATGTGGGTGGCGCCCCTCCTGATCATGGGCGTTTACAACAAGATGGTGAAGATACTCGGCACCCGCTGAGCGTCAGCGCTCTCAGGCGCGCGCCCAGGCTCTTGGGCGAGCGGCCGACTACAGACGATTCGACGCCGGAGAAGCGGCACCTCTCTTCGACCGACCCTTGGCCGCGGCGGGCCGGCGCGTCCTGGCCCGGGAACTGCTGCCACGGTTCGAAGATTGGCCTGTCTTCCGACGCAGGAACTCGCGGCAGGCGTCCAGGACCGCTGTTGAATCCTTTCCTCGAACCGTGCGCGCGAGGATCACGCCGCCAACCATGCACGCCAGGGTGCCGATGATCTGATCGTCAGATACGGAATCTTGCTGGTCTTCGGGCAGGAGCTGTCGCATCCATGCGAGCCGATCGCGCACGCCCTTGGCCAACGCTTCCTGCGTCGCGCCACTCGCGCGCGCGATCTCGGGCCCCAACGCGGCCAGCGGGCAACCCCGCTCGGGATGTGCGGCGTGAAGGGGACTCAGGTATGCGTCAATGACTGCCTGAAGGCGATCATCGGCCGTCATGGCCGCCAACGGCTTTGACAGCGTGGCGACGGTCTGGCTGCTGGCATGTTCCAACGCTTCGCGCAGCAACTCCTCCTTCGAATCGAAATGCGCGTAGAACCCGCCGTGCGTCAGCCCTGCGCGGGCCATGACGTCTTCCAGCCGTACAGGTGCCACACCGCCAGCGCGGAACGCCGCCGCTGCCGCCTGCACGATCTTCTCGCGCGTTCGCGCTTTGTGGTCTTCGGGCCAGGGCATCTCACGCCTCTTCAGAACATGATGCAAATCATAAAGTGTGCCGGACTGACTCGGCCCGGTCCTGCCTGGCGCTCTTGCGGAGGTTGCCGCCCGCGCTTGACGCCGCGAACCTTGCCGGCGTATTGATCGTCCTACAATATGATTATTAACATATTGTATGAGGTGGACGCATGATACCAACCGAATTCCCTGACTTGCAGGTAAGAGGTGCGCGATGACAGATGCCCAGCGAACCTACCTCCCGGCAGCCGGACATGATTGGAGCCTGCCGTTCTATGACCCGCTCGTGAAGCTCCTCGGAGGCGACACCGCCAGACGCGTACTCATCGAACAGGCGGATCTCGAGCCAGGTCATCGTGTTCTGGAAGTCGGCTGCGGAACGGGCACACTGCTCATGATGCTGACGCGTGCCCAGCCGGGCCTCGACGTGACAGGACTCGACCCCGACGCCAGCGCGCTGGCGCGGGCGAAGCGCAAGGCTGAGGCCGCGTCCGTCTCCATTCGGCTCGATCGAGGATTCTCGGATGCACTGCCGTATCCCGACGCGTCATTCGATCGGGTCTTTTCCTGTTTCATGCTGCACCACCTGAATGGTGGCGAAGAGAAGGCGCGCACGCTGCGTGAGATTCGGCGCGTCCTCAAGCCTGGCGGGCGGCTTCAGCTGCTCGATTTTGCGAGGCCCGCGACACACCGTCCCAGTGCCATCGTTCGATGGCTGCACTCGAGCCATCGGCTGGACGACAACACCGACACGCACATCCTGTCTGTCATGAGCGGCGCAAGCCTGGTCGCACCGGCGACGCTCAGACGGGCGAAGATGTTCTTCGTCTTCGATCTGGCGTATTACCAGGGGGTGGCACCGACGGCCTGACGTGCCTCCCGATCACTGATCCGCTGCGCCCGAGAACACGACTGGCCGCGAGCGCCAGTAGTGGGAAGAACGGCCGATAGACGCTGGCCGAGGGCCCGCACGCGAGCCTCAGTGATCAGAATCGGCGGAGGGCTCGACATGAACGAGCACGTCGGCGACCCACGGCAATTCCTGCCTCAACGTCGCCCGGACGCGGCCGCCGATTGCGTGGGATGCCGCAACCGTCTGCATCGGGTCCACCTCGATGTGCAGGTCGATGTGATGCTGCAAGCCGGTTTTTCGCGCGAACACCTTGTCGATCCCGCGAACGCCGTCTACCGATTTCGCGATGCTCACGATCGCGTCGGTCAGCTCCGGCTCCGGCATCGTGTCGACGAGCTCGAGCGATGCCTCACGGACCACACGAATGCCCGTCACCACCACGACAATGCCGACGACGAATCCGCCGTAGTGGTCCGCGGCGAGGAATCGCTCGGGGTCGTAGTTGGCGAGCCCGACTGCCGTCAGGGCGGCCATCGCAGACAAGATGTCGACGGCATCGTTCCAGGCGTCGGCGATCAGCGCGGAGCTCCGGAGGCGTCGACCGACTCGGAGCTTCACGGCGGACATGATGCCGCGCAGGACGATGGCGCCGACGAGCGCCACGGCGGCGAGTGCGCCCGGCGGCTCGTGGCGCACGCCCACCGCCTGGAGCGATTGATAACTGATCATCGCGCCGCCCGCCGCGAGAATCACGCCGACGATGAACGCCGACAGGGTCTCGAAGCGTCCGTGGCCATACGGGTGATTCTCGTCCGCGGGTCGCGCGGCAATCCCCATCCCGACGACGACGATGCTCGACGCGAGCACGTCGCCGGCAAACTCGAATCCCGTCGCGACCACGGACGTCGACCTGGCCAGGAGGCCAACGAGGATGCTCGTGCCCGCGAGCATCCCGCTCATAGCCATGCCAGCCAGCGCCACGCGGCGCGCCGTTCGGTACGATTGGTCGATCTGCGCCACGACTGTATTGTGTCGCGTTCGACGCAGCGCGCGGTGTTCGTGATTTCAGGGGATACAGGCCGGTTGCCGTGAGCACGAGCAGCAGCGCGAATGCCCATATGCCGACCCAGTCGTGCAGGGGGCGCGCGCGTGTGACAAACGCGCATCAGCCGCCTTTTCGGAAGCAACCAAGACGATTCAACTCGCCATGGGAGCACGGACGCGGTGTGTGGGATCGAGCGAGGCCGCTCGAATCAAAGCGCTCAGCCGGGTGCTTACAGGGGAGTCAAACGCATCGGGACGAGGCTGCCGCCTGCATCAAGCGACGCTTTCCGCGGCCACCAACGCCTCGACTCGCCGGCGGATCTCGTCGCGAATGGCGCGAACCCGATCGAGCGGCTGGCCCTTGGGGTCGTCGAGTGGCCAATCCTGGCGTCGCAGGCCAGGGACGTACGGACACTCGTCGCCGCATCCCATGGTGATCAGCAGCTGTGCCCCCGACGCCATTTCCGTCGTGAGTTTCTGGGGGCGGGCGCCGCTCAAGTCGATCCTCTCTTCCTTCATGACCGTGACGACTTCCGGGTGCACGCGCTCGCCCGGGTTCGTCCCGGCGGACAGCGCGCGTCCCTTCGCGGGATCGGCCAGCGCGTTGAACAGCGCCGCGGCCATCTGCGATCGGCCGGCGTTATGAACACACGCGAAGATCACGGTTTTCATTGGAATCGATCGACCCGAACTCATCGTACTGCGCCTCGCCTTCTGTTGTTGCTCCGCCTTCTTGACACACCGTCCGTGCCGGCCCCACACTCGGCAGATCGAAGGCGGTGGAGTCCGCCACAACCGCCGTCGTGGACGGCCAATGACTCCTGCGGGCTGCCGTGGGAGCGTGCTCATGCCGCGGCCGCTGCGAGGTGACGCGACATGGAACGATTCTTCTGGATCTGCCTGGCCGGCGCGGCCGGCACGGGCGCTCGCTATCTCGTGGCCTTCTGGGCTGCGCAGCGCTTCGGCAGCGCGTTTCCATACGGGACGCTGATCGTCAACCTGGCGGGGTGCTTTGCCATATCGGCGGTCATGTACGCGGCCCTGGCACTCTCGTGGTCGCCCACCGTTCGCTCCGCAATCACCATTGGCTTCATCGGCGGGCTGACCACGTATTCGAGCTTCAACTACGAGACGAGCCGGCTGTTGGAGGAGGGGGCGGTCGGTGCAGCGGCGCTGAACGCGACGGCGACCCTGGTCGGCGCATTTGCTGCCGGCTGGCTGGGGCTGTTCTGCGCGAAGCAGGCGCTCGGCCAGTGAGGAGGCGTGATGAGAGTGCTGGACGGGGACCAGTTCCTGGTCCGGATCTTTCTCGGTGAGTCCGACAGGTTCCACCACATGCCGCTGTCTCGCGGACTGCTCGAGCGGCTTCGCCGCGAGGGCTTCGCCGGGGCAACGGTGATCCACGGGGTGGCCGGTTACGGGGCGAGCAGTGTCATCCATACGGCGAGCGTCGTCGAACTCTCGAGCGACCTTCCCGTGCTGATCGAGGTGATCGACGATGAAACGCACGTCGACAAGCTGCTTCCCATCCTCGATGAAATGGTGACTGGCGGAGCGCTCGTCACGGTGGAGCGGGTCCGCGTCGTCAAGTATGCGGCCGCGACGAAGCGCAGCGAGTCGCAGCCCGGATGTTGAGCACGCCGCATCGCCAGCGCGGCCCTGCGCTGAGTCCTAGCCCCCACCGGTGCTGTCGTGTGGAGCGTGCACCGGCTTCGATTCCGGCGAGCCCCATTGGCGAAGCCGGATCGACAGCACGACAATCGCAAGCACGGCGAGAAATTCGCTCTGCCAGTTCTGAAACGATTCGTACCAGAACTGCGGCGTCTGCACGTACGACAGCGTGGTGACCTCCTCCAGCGATCCGTGCTGGCGCTGTTCTTCCTCGTGCTTGCGGGCGCCTGTGGCTGCATGGCCGACAAACGAGACGAGAAACAGCGCGGTGAACGCCAGGCTCAGGGAGTTCCTGTAGAGCGTGAGCCGCCATCCTCCGGCGCGCACCGGTCCGGGCACGTGCGGATCGTCGCGATGCGCCTCGGGATCCTCTTCGACTTCATCGCTGCCGTCGTGCTTCTTCGATTCCGCAGAGCCTTTCTGGTAGAGGAATACCGTCAGGATGACGTAGAACGCCATCTGCAGGAACTCGCTTTCCCAGTTCTCGAACGTCGTCTCGCCGAAGTCGCTGGACGTGAGAAAGGCACCTATCGGGATCTCCGGCTCGCCGTGCTGGCGCTGTTCCGCATTGTGCGCCATCCATCCGGACAAGGCGTGCCCGCCCAGCGACAAGACGAACAGGATCACCAGGACGATCGACAGATTGTTGTTGCGCCACATGCGTAAGCGTCCTCCAACACACGCCGTCAAGGCCGGACGAAGCTGCTGCGCCGGCCGCGTTCCATCCTGAGGTTCGCAGGCCATGAGCCTGAATGAAAGCAATGCTTGCGAGTAAGGTTTGCGATCCGTACGCGCGGAACCTCGGCAACCAACACCGGAACGCCAGCCGAGGCTAGTCAGCTGGCACCACGCCGCCCGGCTCCTCGTCACGCAGCAAAACGCCGCCGGCTACACCGCCAGCCGCCACTACCACGGCACACATGACCATCGCCCGCTGAAACCCTTCGGCGGATACGGCATCCGAGAGCCCGGGCGCGGCGATCGAGCCGAGCCATGCGACGGACGCAAGGCCGGCGGCCCGGACGACGGCGTGGTTGAGGCCTGAGGCCACACCGGCGCACGTGTCGGGTACTGCGGCGACCGCTGCATGCGTGAGCGCGGACACGGCGAGGCTCAGACCGAGCCCCAGCAGACCCGTTCCAACGATCATGTGGGACCAGAACGGTACGGGATGCGAGCTGGTGCCCATCCAGCCGATGCCGGCCGCTGCGGCCAGCGCTCCCGTGACGATCAGCGACCGCGTTCCGATAGTAATGGTCAACCTTGCGAACCGTTCCGCAAGCAGGAGCATGATCGACATCGGCAGCAGCACGACCGCGGCCCACAGCGCGGAGTAGTCGAGCACCTGCTGCACGTAAAGCACGAGGAGGAACGACATGCCGAACATGCCGAAATACAGGGCGAATGTCGTGGCGTTTGCCGGGACGCAATTGCGGGTCGTCAGCAGCTCACGTGGAAATAAAAGGTGACGGTGCCGATCGCGCGCGAGCACCAGGGCACCGATGACGACCAGCGCTACGGGCAGCGCCAGCTGCGCATGCTGATGTCTGATGTCACGCCCCTGCATGAGGAGGTAGGCCAGGCCGCCAAGGAGGATGACGAGGCCGAGGGTTGCCCTGGCAGGTATCGGGTCGGCGTGAGTCGACGCGCCAGCCGGGTGCTCGGTCCGGAGGAGGAGCGCTGCAACGGACGCGGCGACAAGCGAGGGGATGAACACCGCTCGCCACGACCAGAGGTCCACGAGCGCGCCCGCAAGCAACGGTCCCGCGGCACTCGCAGCGCCCGTCCAGGCCGCCCACACACCGAAAACGCGTGTCCGCTCCGCCGCGTCGGCGTACGCACCACGCAGCACGGCGAGCGCAGCGGGCAGAACGAGCGCCCCTCCGGCGCCGACGGCGAACTTGGCCGCGATGATCCAGGTGTCGGAGCTCGCTGCCGCGCAGGCGAGCGAGGCGGCCGCGCAAGTCACCAGCCCGATCTGCATCACTCGGATCCGCCCGTACCGGTCCGCGAGCAGCCCGGCCGGGAGCAACATCGCCGCAAGCATCAGCAGCGGCGCGTTCGCGATCCACTGGAGACGCGAGATGGATGCGGACAGGTCGCGGCCGATCGCGGGCAGCGCAATCGTTGTCGCCGTGCCGTCCAGTGTGATGAGCGCCGACGCGAGAATGAGCCCCGCCAGTTGCCGCCCGGGGATCACTGGACCCTCGGGCGCTGGTGACGGCCGCGTCACGCCTCGATCCGCGCTTTCCTGCGGCGGCGGTGGACTCGTCTTCAAAAGGTGTGGCAGGGAGTACCGTGGGTCCACGGTGACCGGCAGCCGTTCCGCTCTGTCCGACTCGTGGCTTTCCAAGGCTTGCGACACGCATCGGTCCCTTCACACTTGATGCCGAATGCGCGGCCGACGATGGCATCGTCGCCAGTTCGCCGGGCACGCGCGGCCACGCGGGTCGTCCGCGCCCATTCGAGAGTATCCATCCACGGACGTGCTGCCCGCGCCGGGCGAACGAAAACCGAATCGAGAGCTGATCCGGCCGTCCGACGCGCAGTCGAGGTTGCGCTTCCACGACGCATGGACGAGCTCACGACGCTTGCACCCCCGCCGGGCTGAACACCTTCGCGATTGACACGCATCTTTCATCGGGGCGCACTCGCGGCTTGCAATCTCTCGTGACTCGAACCCGGCGAACGAGAACGCCCGGCGCGCGCCGACCCACCCGTTCGCTCGGGCCCCCGAACGCCATTCCTCTTGACAAACTAGAGATGCAAGGTATGCTCGGCGTCATCTAGTTTGTCTAGAGGTGCGAGTGGCGGAAGACATCAAGCCGAGTGGACTCGTGCAG
>JBOGIX010000581.1:0-5332 GCA_050744685.1 Vicinamibacterales bacterium
TAACTACCTAGCCCTGCAGTATAATAGAGGACGCGTCATGCACAGACTGGCCGTCGTACTGATACTCGGGACGCTGGCCTCAGGCTGTAGCGTTGCGACGCGCGCACAAGCGCCCATCGAACGCCCCTCCCTGGAGGTGCCGCCGGCGCCTCCGCGCGTGATCGATCCGGCGCCTGCGCCCGAGATCGTGCAGATAGAGCCTGTCAGCGAGCTGCCTCCCCCGCCGGTCGACCCGAAGCCGATGCGCCGCTCTCCGCGGGACCTCAACAACAACCGGGAAGCCCAGAAGCCGACGGAAAACAAGGCGGACACGCCGCCTGTTACCGAGACCCCAGCGGCAGCGCCTCAGAACATACAACCGGCGCCCGTGCTTCGTACGCAGTCGACCACCGACGCCGCTGCGGCCGAACGCCGCATTCGCGACATCATCGGGCGGGCGCAGGGGATGCTTCAGAACATCGACTATCAGCGCCTGAACGATCAGCGGAGAATCGCCTACGACCAGGCGAAAAGCTCGATCGAAGGCGCCGAGGCCGCGCTGAAGGATCTCAGCTTCGAGCTGGCCCAGCAGTTAGCCGAGAAAGCCGAAAAGCTCGCCAAGGAGCTCCAGACGCGATAGGAATCGTGCCCGCCTGCAAAATAGGTCAGTCAGAAAAACAGCCCGCCGTTACTCACGATTCGCCAACATCTAGCGGCTGAGTTAATTTCACCCCACTACATCTAGTAGAATCGGTCTTGACACCGGTGTGACGGAGCGATAACTTTCACCCCCGCGTCAATCTGGTTCGCGAGCCGCCCAGCGCTCGCACATGCCAGGCTCGGGGTTGCCGTAAGCCGGCCGCCGCGACGGTTCGTCGAGCCTGCTCCGGATATGGCGTGTCTGATTCAGAGTCAACGGTTCGTTTGGGGTCCGGCCGTGGGGACGGCCGTGGCTCGCGCGCGGAGGAACGTATGCAGAAGGGCGCTGCCGAAAGCTCGAGTTCCGGCTCGGGTGGGTCGCTCGACACCACCACCCCCCAGACCATCACCATCCCGACGACAACGGCGCCTGGAGGTGTGTCTGGCCTCGAGTTCGAGCGGGTCTTCAGCCGCGAGGGAATCGATCCGTTCGACGAGGTCGAATGGGAGACGCGGTCGGCGGTCATCGGCAACGAGAAGGGCGAGCTCGTCTTCGAGCAGCGAGACGTCGAGATTCCCCGGTTCTGGTCGCAGCAGGCCACGAACATCGTCGTCTCGAAGTACTTCCGCGGGCAGATCGGCACGCCGGAGCGCGAGCGGAGCGTCAAGCAGCTCATCGGCCGCGTGGTCGACACGATCACCGTCTGGGCGCGCGCGCAGAAGTACTTCGCGAGCGAAGACGATCTGCAGGCATTCAGTGACGATCTGAAGCACCTCCTCGTGTATCAGAAGGCGGCCTTCAACAGCCCGGTCTGGTTCAACGTCGGTTTCGAGAAGCACCCGCAGTGCTCCGCCTGCTTCATCAACTCCGTGCAGGACACGATGGAGTCGATCCTCACGCTGGCGAAGACCGAGGGGATGCTGTTCAAATACGGATCCGGCACCGGCTCGAACCTCTCGAACATCCGGTCGGCGAAGGAGCTGCTCGCGGGCGGGGGCACCGCGTCGGGGCCGGTGTCGTTCATGAAGGGCTTCGATGCGTTTGCCGGCGTGATCAAGTCGGGCGGCAAGACGCGCCGCGCGGCCAAGATGGTGATCCTCGACGCCGGGCACCCCGACATCGAGGACTTCATCAACTGCAAGGTCGAAGAGGAAAAGAAGGCCTGGGCGCTCATCGACGCCGGCTACGACGGATCGTTCACCGGTCCGGCCTACGCCTCGGTGTTCTTCCAGAACTCGAACAACAGCGTGCGCGTGACCGACGACTTCATGCGCGCCGTGATGGACGATGGCGAGTGGCAGACGCGGGCAGTGCTGCCGCCGCACGAGGTGACCGGGACGTACACGGCGCGCGAGCTGATGCGTCAGATCGCCGAGGCCACGTGGATCTGCGGTGATCCCGGCCTGCAGTTCGACACGACCGTCAACGACTGGCACACCTGCCCGAACACGGCGCGCATCAACGCCAGCAACCCGTGCTCGGAATACATGTTCCTCGACGACTCGGCGTGCAACCTCGCCTCGATCAACCTCATGAAGTTCGTGCGCGAGGAGGACGGCGAGTTCGACGCCGTCGCGTTCGAGGCGGCGTGCCGCACGCTGATCACCGCGCAGGAGATCCTGGTCGACAACTCCAGCTATCCGACCAAGGCGATCGAGAAGAACAGCCACGAATACCGCCCGCTCGGCCTCGGCTACGCGAACATCGGCGCGCTGCTGATGGCGCGCGGCCTGCCCTACGACAGCGACGCCGGGCGCGACTACGCCGCGACGATCACCGCGATCATGCACGGCGCGGCGTTCGCGCAGTCGGCGCGGATCGCGCGCGACCATGGCGGCCCCTTCGCCGGTTACGAGCGCAACCGCGAGCCCTTCCTGCGCGTGATGCGCAAGCACCGCGCCGCGCTGAAGGACATCGATCGCACCCACGTGGCCAAGGATCTCTTCGAGGCGGCGAAGGCGGTCTGGGACGAGGTGATCGAGCTCGGCGAGCAGCACGGCTTCCGCAACGCGCAGGCCACCGTGCTGGCGCCGACCGGCACCATCGGCTTCATGATGGACTGCGACACCACCGGCGTCGAGCCCGACATCGCGCTCGTCAAGTACAAGAAGCTCGTCGGCGGCGGCTTGATGAAGATCGTCAACCAGACCGTGCCGATGGCGCTGCAGAAGCTCGGCTACAGCCCGCAGCAGGTCAAGGAGATCGTCGAGTACATCGACGAGCACGAGACCATCGAGGGAGCGCCGCACGTCAAGGACGCGCACCTGCCGGTGTTCGACTGCGCCTTCAAGCCGGCGCGCGGCGTGCGCTCGATCCACTACATGGGCCACGTGCGCATGATGGGGGCGACGCAGCCGTTCCTCTCGGGCGCGATCAGCAAGACGGTCAACGTGCCCAAGGAAGCGACCGTCGAGGAGATCCAGCAGGCCTACGTCGATTCGTGGCGGATGGGCGCCAAGGCGGTGTCGATCTATCGTGATGGCTCCAAGCGCACGCAGCCGCTCAACACGTCGCGCGACAAGGAGAAGGCGGCCGCCGTGGCCGAGATCGGCCCGCGGCGCCGGCGGCTGCCCGACGAGCGCCACGCCATCACCCACAAGTTCGACATCGCCGGCCACGAGGGCTACATCACCGTCGGCCTGTTCGAGGACGGCCAGCCCGGCGAGATCTTCCTGGTGATGGCCAAGGAAGGCTCGACGATCTCCGGGTTCGCCGACGCCTTCGCGCAGGCGATCAGCTACGCCCTGCAGTACGGCGTGCCGCTGCAGGATCTGGTCGACAAGTTCAGCCACGTCCGGTTCGAGCCCTCGGGCATGACGAGGAACCCGGACGTGCGCTTCGCCAAGTCGATCGTCGACTATATCTTCCGCTGGATGGCCTCGAAGTTCCTGTCGGCCGACGCACAGTTCCGCGCCGGCGTCAACAACCGCGAGGACTACGTGTCGTCCCCCGAGCAGCTGCCGCTCGACGTCGCAGCGGCCGCCGGCGCCTCGGCGACCGCCGCCATCGCCTCGAAGACGACGGCCTCGTTCGCGGCGATGCAGAACCAGGAAGACGCGCCGCCGTGCTCGACCTGCGGGTCGATCATGGTACGGTCGGGGTCCTGCTACAAGTGCTCGAACTGCGGCACGACCTCGGGATGCGCGTAAGACCCGCGGTTCCCGGTTCGCGGTTCGGTCAACTCAGGGTTCGGGGCCGGTAATTCCGGCCCCGTTCCGCTTCAGGGCCCTCACTTGCTCGGCAGCAGAACGTGGCGGGCTCAGCGCTCCTTGCTCTTCCAGGAATGCCCGCACAGCGGTCGCGATTCGATCGCCGTCTTCGTCGATGGCGTGAACGTGACCGCCTCGCACTTCCACGAACTCCTTCTCGTGCCCGGCTGCTGCGAATAACCGCCGCCCTTCATCGATCGGCACGACCGCGTCCTCCGCGCTGTGCAGGAACAACATGGGCGATGGGATACGGCCGACTTTCGCGATCGACTCGAACCGGTTGCGCATCAGCAGGCGCACGGGAAAGAACGGATAGCGCCGCTGCGTCATTTCCACGATCGACGCCGGCGCCCCTTCCAGTACGATCGCCCCGATCGGGACCTTCGTGGCGAGATCGATCGCCACCGCGGATCCGAGCGACCAGCCGTAGAGGACCACGTTCGCGGACGAAGCCTGCCGCTCCCGCCGCAGATACTCGTAGGCCGCCGCGGCATCCGCTGAGAGCCCGGCTTCCGTGGGGGAGCCCTCGAGTCCGGCGAACCCCCGATACTCCGGCGCGATCACGTTGAGCCCGAGGTCCCGCAGCATCGCGTAGTGCGCGATGTTGACGCCCGATGCAATCGTCGAGGGACTCCCGTGCAGATACACGACCCACGGTGCGTTCACGTCACCGCCCGGCATAACCCAGGCGAACTGACGGGCTCCGTCGCTGCGCGGCAGATCGATCTGCTGGTATGCGAACGGCGGCCGGCTGTCGCCCATCGTCTTGACAGCCTGGAACACGATGCGCGTCTCCTGCGTCATCAACCAGATGACGCCGGCGCCGTACCCGGCGACGGCCAGCCAGAGCAGGAGCAGCAGCGTGCGGAAGGGGCGGCGGCGTTTGCGCGGCGTCTTGCGCCGCTCGGGACCGGTGTACTTGGGTGTGCGCCAGATCAAGGAATGCCTAGAGGCGGAGCCTCGCTCGATTTCTGCCCGCGGGTGCCATCGTAAATGATTATAAAGAGTGGAGACGCATGACCCCGCGCTCGTACCTCGATGGACGTGTCATCGTGACCCCCCTGCCGACCTGCGATCCGGCGGATCCGGGTCAGCCGCCGCTCAAGCGGCTGCTGCTCGAAAAGGGGGAGCTGGCGCACATCCACAATGCCGGCGCGCCGATCATGATGATCGCCTACACCGAGCTCCTCACGGGCCGGCCTCGCGGCAATCATTTTCATCGGCGCAAGCACGAGTGGATGTACGTGATTCGCGGCGCCTGCCGCCTGATTGTCGAGGATCCGGACGCGGGCAGGCGCGAGGAGGTCGGCATCAGGACAGGGGACCTCGTCAGCATCGCCGTCGGCATCCCGCACGTCATCGATCCGCTCGAGGACGGGCACGCCATCGAGTTCTCCCCTTCGCCCTTCGATCCGGCCGATACATTTCCGCATCGGCTTCTGTGAGTTATGCCGCAAGATGGCCCCTGGCAACAAGAGGCCGCCCGCGAGGGAAACGACGACTG
>JBOGIX010000582.1:0-4188 GCA_050744685.1 Vicinamibacterales bacterium
CAAGATCCGTCACTTCGAGACCTACAACCGCACCGCCGCTTCCCAGCTCGTCGCCGACATCGTCGCGGCGATCCGCGCTACGCCCGGCGCAGCGCTGGTGGCGAGCGGCGACGCCGCGATCGCCTCCCTGCTTGCCGCGGCGATCGCCGAGCCTCGAGTGGCCGTCCTCAACGTCGGCGAATTCGACACATCGAGCGACGACGACTTCGTGCGCCGGCTCTACATTCCGGGCCTGCGCCGCGCCGGGGACCTCCAGACGGCGGCGGCACTCGCCGGCAACCGTGTCGTCATTCACAACGCGGGGGAGCATTTCGCGCTCCGGGGTGTCGAGGTGGATCGTAAGAAGATGTCGCCGCGCGACATCGCGACCGCGATCCGCACCGCCCGATAACCACTCGCGCGAGGGGCAGACCCGGGGTCAGACTCCGGGATGAGAGCGGGGTGCGGGGTCTGTCCCCACCCGTTTCCTAGTCCGCCGCCGCCGCGATTCGCGACCGCATCACGGCGTCCGGCAGGGCGCCGCTCGCCGCGGCCATGTTGTCGCGCATGTGCTCCGCGCTCGCGTCCCGGGAATGACACACGTCACCGCTGGATGGGACGCCACGAACTTCAGCAGCAGCTGCGCCCAGGTGCGACAGTCGATCCCCCACATCGAACGTCCGCCAGGTGCCGAGACCGATCGCGGGGAGAGCTTCGCCGGAGTTGGGGATGATGCGCGTCAGGGGTATGGCCATCCCGTCATAATAGCCGTGTGGTCCGCTGCATCCGCGCCCGCCACGGCTCCGCGGCTGTTCCCATCGACCTCGGCGGCGCGAGTCGAACCGGACGGGGCTCGGGCCCGCGACTGATCCGCCGGGAACGCCGCGCGGCAATTCGCCGGACCTCGCTCGCCATCGCGCTGGTGCTGTTCGCGTCGACGGCCGCCGCGCGACAGTGGCCGCAGTTCCGCGGTCCAGACGGCCAGGGGCATTCGACGCAAACCGGACTGCCACTCGACTGGAGCGAATCGCGCAACGTCGTGTGGAAAGCGCTCGTTCCCGGCTCCGGCTGGTCGTCGCCGGTCGTGTCGGGCGGCCGCGTCTGGTTGACGTCAGCGGTCGCGGATCGTGGCCGTGCCGTGTCGCTGCGCGCCCTGGCCTTCGATGCCGCGACGGGACGGCAGGTCGTGAATGTCGAGGTTTCCCGCGTCGAAGGCTCGGACGCGATCAACCCGAAGAACACCCACGCCTCGCCGACGCCGATCGTGGCCGGCGACCGGGTCTACGTGCACTTCGGCGCCGAGGGCACGGCGGCGCTGACGACGGCCGGCGAGATTGTGTGGAAGACCCGCCTGCGATATCAGTCGCAGCACGGCAGCGGCGGGTCACCGGTGCTCTATCAGGATCTCCTGATCGTCAACTGCGACGGCAATGGCGGCCCCGGCGACGCGTACGTGGTCGCGCTCGATGTGCGCACGGGGCGCATCAGGTGGAAGACACATCGGCGCGATCCGGCCGATCAGGCATACACCACGCCGCTCGTCATCCGTGCCGGCGATCGCGATCAGCTGATCAGCGTCGGGGCCTATCGGGCGGCGGCTTACGAGCCGTCGACAGGCAAAGAGATCTGGCGCGTCGGCTATGGCGATGGGTTCTCCAATGTGCCGCGGCCTGTCTTCGGACACGGTCTCGTGTACATCGCGACCGGTTTCCAGCAGCCTGCGATCCTCGCGGTTCGTCCCGACGGCTCAGGCGACGTTACGCGATCGCATGTCGCCTGGGAGCTGCGGCGCGCCGCGCCATTCACGCCGTCGCCGCTTCTCGTCGGCGGCGAGCTCTACCTCGTGAACGACGCCGGCATCGCGACGTGCGTGGACGCGAGGACCGGCGCCATTCACTGGCAACAGCGGCTCGGCGGCAACTTTTCCGCGTCTCCCGTGTTCGCGGACGGCCGAATTTACTTCCTGAGCGAAGAGGGCGCCGGGACGACCATCGCTCCCGGGACCACGTTCAAGCGGCTCGCGTCGAGCGCGCTCGATGGTGCGATCCTCGCCTCGATGGCCGTCGCCGACCGCGCGTTCTTCATTCGCACCAGCACGCACCTGTATCGAATCGCCACCGGAAAGTGACCGTTCGTCACGGCCGGCGCCCCGATCCGGCCGATCGGAGATCCTCTCGCACGTTTCTTCGGGTATCGTTAATGAATCGTGGCAGAGCCGGAAATCCCCAGTCCGTCCGAACGCCTGGTCCGGAATGGCCTCGCGGCCGCCGAACGGCGCAGGCGCGCGCGCGAGGCAAGCCGCCGCCTCTGGCGTGCGGCGCCGGCGGTGGCGTCTGCGATCCTTCTCGTCGCGGCGCTGGCCTGGTGGGCCGGCTGGCGTGCGATCGTACCGCTGTCCGCGTTCGGCCTCGGCGCCGCCGGACTGGGCATCTTCGCCGTCGTGGCGCGTCGACGCCACGATGTGTCCGACACGGCGGCGACGGCGATCGACGCGGATGCGTCGATGGGCGGCGAGCTTCGGAGCGCGGCCTGGTTCGCGGCGCGAACGCCGCGCGACGAGTGGGCCGAATTCCACCTGCACCAGGCAGCGGAGCGCATCGCGCGCATCGACTGGGAAGAGCTCTATCCCACGATTCGTCCGCGCCGCGCGCAGCTCGTCACTGCCACGATCATGGCCGGCGCGCTGGCGCTCGCCCTCACGATTCCCGAGCGCGCGGGCCTCGGCTCGAATGCCGCGCTCGCCACCTCGCGCGCGCCCGGCGCCGATCG
This sequence comes from Vicinamibacterales bacterium, assembly GCA_050744685.1. Classification (GTDB taxonomy): domain Bacteria; phylum Acidobacteriota; class Vicinamibacteria; order Vicinamibacterales; family 2-12-FULL-66-21; genus JACCXG01. Next base: position 2,749 of record JBOGIX010000582.1, read on the forward strand.
GGCGCCGACCGGGTCGCTGGCGATGCTGACGCCCGAGATGCAGCGGCAGCTCGAGGCGCTACTGGCCGCAGCCGAGGGCAACGATACGAGCAGAACCGCAGCGCTCGCCGGCGACGCCGAGCTGCAGGCGCTCCTCGACAAGCTCGGTCAGCTTCGTGATCCCGAGACGCTCGAGGCGCTCGCGCGGGCGATGGCCAACCAGAACGCGGCCGAGCGTTCCGCCGCGGAAGACATGCAGGCGCTCGCCGACCGGGCGCGACGCGCCGCGGAGTCCGCATCGCTGACGCCGCGCATGAAGGAAGCGCTCGACAAGCTCTCCGACGAGCTCCAGATTGCCAGGTCCGAACAGGCGGGAGAGAACGCCGGCAATGAAGCCACTGCGCCGGGCAGCGAAGGCGATCGTGCCGACTCGAATGCCGCCAGCGGCGCCCAGGACGTGACCATCCAGTTCGCCAAGCAGGCGGATGCTGGCGGCGGCGCCGGCGTCGTGATGATGTCGAGTCCCGAAAAGGGGAACAGCGGAGGCGCCCCGGGCGGCGGCGTCGGCGGCGCGGGCTCCGACGAAACGACGGGCGCCACGACGAAGATCGAGGCCGCGCTGAAACAGGAGATCGTCGAAGCCAGCCAGGACAACCCGGGCGCCCAGGTCGAGACCGACATCCGGCGCAAGACGGAGCACGGCGATGCGACGGTCGCGTTCACGAACAGCGCGGCGGCCAGCTTCGACAAGGCGCGCACGTCGGCGCCGCCTCCGGTGCCGGAAGCGAGGCGGCCCGGCGTCCAGACTTACTTCGTCCGGAAATCACAATGAGCCGGGTTCGCGTGGCGCGTATCGGAGTCAGCGCCGGCAGTAAGCGGCAGAAAACATCACCATGACGACAACGGCGGTCGCCGAATCCATCGATCAGTTCCGTGAACGGTTCTCCCGAATCACCCGCGAAGTCGGCCGCCGGATCGTCGGGCACGAGGAAGTCGTGAACGGCACCGTCACCAGCCTGCTCGCGGGCGGCCACGTCCTGCTCGAGGGCATTCCCGGCGTGGGCAAGACGAGCCTCGTGCACACGCTGGCGGACGTGCTCCATCTCAAGTTCACCCGCATCCAGTTCACGCCCGACCTCATGCCCGCCGACATCGTCGGCACCAACATCGTGCAGGAGCACTCGCACGGCGGCACCTTCTTCGAGTTCCAGCCCGGCCCGATCTTCGCCAACGTCGTCCTGGCGGACGAGATCAACCGCGCCACGCCGAAGACGCAGTCGGCGCTGCTCGAGGCGATGCAGGACGTCAGCGTCTCGGTCGGCAAGACCACCTACCGGCTCGAGCAGCCGTTTCTCGTCCTCGCCACGCAGAACCCGCTGGAGATGGAGGGCACGTATCCGCTGCCGGAGGCGCAGCTGGATCGGTTCTTCTTCAAGCTCAAGGTGTCGTATCCGTCGGAGG
>JBOGIX010000583.1:0-2374 GCA_050744685.1 Vicinamibacterales bacterium
AGCTTGTTGTCTTCGATGCCCTCGTGATGGCGCTCGTGCTTGAGCGTCTCGATGACGGTCTCGAACGGCTCGTGATCCTCGTCCGGCCGCTTCTGCACGCCCAGCACCACGTCGCCGTACATCTGGACGAAGCGGCGGTAGCAGTCCCACGCGAAGCGCGGGTTGCCGGTCTTGGTCGCCAGCGCGCCGACGGTCTGGTCGTTGAGCCCGAGGTTGAGGATCGTGTCCATCATGCCCGGCATCGAGTCGCGGGCGCCGGAGCGCACCGACACCAGCAGCGGGTCCTTCAGATCCCCGAACTTCTTGCCGGTCTGCTGCTCGAGGGCGGCGATGCCGCGCTCCATCTCTGCGCGCAGCGTCGGCGGATACGTCCGCTTGTTGGCGTAGTAGTAGGTGCAGACCTCGGTGGTGATGGTGAACCCGGGCGGCACCGGCAGCCCGATGCGGCACATCTCGGCGAGGTTCGCACCCTTGCCGCCGAGCAGCGGCTTCATCGATCCGTTGCCATCGGTCTTGCGGCCGAAGAAGTAGACGTACTTGCCACGGGCGCCGGCCTTCGGCGCGGCGGCGCGCCGGCGCACGCCGGATCCGGCGCGGGAGCTCTTCGACGCCGCGGCGCGGGTCGTGCGCTTCGGAACGGCCGGGGCCTTGCGCGTTGTCGCCTTCTTCGCCGCGCGCCGGGTCTTCGAGGTGGCGGTCTTCTTTCGTGCCAATGTCTTCGCCATTCGCTGTTTCCTACTCCGTGTGAGGAACGATTTCAGAGATGTCTGCGAGATCGAGTACCAGATCCCGCAGGCCGGCCATCAGCGTCAGACGCGCGGTCCTCACACGTGCATCCTCCGCCATAACGAAAACCTCGGTGAAGAACCGGTCGACGACCGGCCGCAGCCCGGCAATCTCGGCGAGCGCACGGGTGTAGTCGGCCTTCGCCACGGCGTCCTCGATTGCCGGACGCCGGCGATCGAGCTCCTCGAGCAGCGCGCGCTCCGCGGCTTCGGTGAGCGCATCACGCTCGAGCGATGGTGTCCCTTGCAGCTCCCGCGCGATGTTCTTGACCCGCTTGAACAGCACCGCGAGGGCCTGGAAGTCCTCCGACGCGCGCATGTGCTGGAGGGCGCGCGCGACGTGCCGGGCGCGCAGCGGCACGACCAGCGGCGACGAGGTCACCGCCCTGACGACATCGACAGGATAGCCGCGCTGCTCGAGCGCGAAACGCACCCGCTCGGCGGCAAAGGCCGAGGCGCTGTCAGCTCCCTCACCCGAAGCCCCGAACGCCTCCCTCGCGCGTGCCGCGAGCGGTGCGAACGCGATCTCGCGATCGACCCCCACGAGCTCGGGCAGATCCATCAGCACGCGCACGATGCCGTGCATCTGGCGGCGCAGCCCGAACGGATCGCGCGAACCGGTGGCGCGTTCCCCCGCGTGCAGCAGGCCGATCACCGTATCGAGCTTGTCCGCCAGCGAGGCCGCCGCCCACGTCACCCCCGCCGCACCGAGCTGCTCGCGGGACGGCGGCGCATCCGCCTCGACGGCAATCGGCAGGTAGTGGTGATAGATGGCCTTCCAGACCTCTTCGGGCTGCCCCTCTTCGCGTGCGTAGATGCCCCCCATGGTGCCCTGCAGCTCGGGAAACTCGAACACCATGTCGCTCGTCAGGTCGGCCTTCGCCAGGCGCGCGGCGGTCGCCGCATGCGCCGCCGCGTCGGGCCGGCCGAAGACGTCCGACGTAATCCAGCGCGCCAGCGATTCCATGCGCTGCGACTTGTCGCGATAGCTGCCCAGCTTCTTGTGGAACTGCAGCGTGTGCAGGCGATCGAGCCGCGACGCCAGCGGCGTCTTGCGGTCGGTCTCCCAGAAGAAGCGCGCGTCCCGCAGGCGCGCCGTCACGACGCGCTCGGCGTTCTTCGCGATGAGCCGCTCGTCCTTCGGCTGGGTGTTGACGACCGCGAGAAAGACTTCCTTCAGCTCGCCACGCTCCGAGAGCACCGGGAAGTAATGCTGATGATGCACGAGCGTCGTCGACAGCACTTCCTGCGGCAGCGACAGGAACACGGGATCGAAGAACCCGGCAACGACGCCGGGGTATTCAACGAGGTCGGCGACCTCGTCGATGAGGCCGTGATGTTCCTTGAGCGCGACACGGCCGCTCAGCCGGCGCGCGTGCCCCTCGAGCTCGCGCGCGATGCGGTCGCGCCGCTCCTCGTGATCGAGGACGATGAAGTGCTCCTTGAGGCGCGCCTGGTACTCCTCGAACGTGCGCACCTTGATGGAGCGCCCGGCGCGGCCGCTCGTGGCCAGGAACCGATGACCATAGGTCAGCGCGCCGGAGGCGACCTCCTGTACCTGCGGCCCGGCGGCGTTCGCGGCGCGGCCG
>JBOGIX010000584.1:0-5722 GCA_050744685.1 Vicinamibacterales bacterium
GACTTCACGAGCCCCTTCTTCAGCTTCGGCGGGATCGCTCGTGAACCTTCGTCCCGGGGAGAAGCCGGGCCACACGCGCTTGTTGAAGTTGATCGTGAACATCTCGTCGTCGAGCCTCGGTCAGTTCCGGCGCCTCAACTGTTTCTCACGTGCATCGTGAAAGGACGCTTGCATGGCGCGTGCCGGTGCCCGGCCGAGGTACGCGGCTGCGCTGCGTCGCCGAGCTTTCCGCGTACGGAGATCGGCGGCAATGGCAATGATGAAACCAGATATCACTGTGGCGGGCGGGCGAGCGGGCTGGCTATTCAGCGCAAAGCTGGCGCAAGTCGCGCGCAAAGGTGGCGACGTCAGATCACGCCGGGAATGGATTGGTTCTTGAGCCGCGCGCGGCTGTGGGCGGTAATCGCGGAGAGGACGTGACAGATCCATCCGAGCAGGCCGCCGCTGCCGATCCAGAGTCCGGGCGTGACGATCAGCCAGAAGATCCCGCGGAGAAAGTCACCGTTGTAGAACTGGCCCAGCCCGGGCAGCACAGCGCTCAACACCGCGGCCGTTCCGGGGTTCTTCATTTCTGCCATCGTCCCTCCAGTCGTGATTCGGACCCGCCGGCACCAGCACGCGCCGGATACTCACTTAGACGTGGGCCGCGGGCTGAAAGTGCGATCGTGAGGGAACGCACACACTTGCAGGCGCATGGACACGGTATCGTTGACGCGCCGCGGCCGCGATTCACGCGCGCCCGTCGGTCCACCGGAAAGGATGCGCCCTGACGAGCGGTTCGAGCAACTACAACTGGTCGACGATCATCGTCGGCGCCGGAGCGGCCGGACTGGCGGCCGCAATATTTCTGAAGCGGCGCGATCCCGATCGCCAGGTGCTGCTGCTCGATGGCGCGCGAAGTCCAGGGGCGAAGATCCTCGTCAGCGGCGGAGCGCGCTGCAACGTGACGAACACGGTCGTCACCGAGCGCGACTTCTGGGGTGGACCCTCGACGATCGTCCGCCGCGTGCTCCGCGGACTGCCCGTTCGGGAAACCGTCGCATTCTTCGCCGATGCCGGCATCGCGCTCCACGAGGAACAGGACGGCAAGCTTTTTCCCGACTCGAATCGCTCGCGCGACATCCTGGCGGCGCTGCTGCGCATGTCGACGCAGGCCGGTGTTGACCTCCGCCCCTCCCATCGCGTGACCGCGGTCGCTCGCAGCCGCGTCGGGCTCGACGTGACCACGCCCGCCGGCATATTCACTGCGCCCGAGGTCGTGCTCGCGACTGGCGGTCAGTCACTGCCCAAGAGCGGCAGCGACGGCGCTGGTTACGGAATCGCCCGGGTCCTGGGGCACAGCATTGTTCCCACGACGCCCGCGCTCGTTCCGCTCGTGCTCGATCCGGCACCGGACGACGGGATGCATCGTGAGGTGTCGGGTGTGGCGATCGAGACGGCGCTGACACTGTGGGTGGACGGCGCGGCGGACATCACGCTCCGCGGCGCACTGCTCTGGACGCACTTCGGCATCAGCGGTCCCGTCGTCCTGAACGTCTCGCGTCACTGGCTGCGGGCTCGTCTGGAAGGCCGGCACGTCGGGCTGACTGCGAACTTCGTGCCCGATTGGGACTACGCGGCCGCTGAGCGTTTCTGGATCGACGAAGGCCGCGCGAGAGCGCGCGCCTCGGTCGGCGCAGCGCTCGCGAGGCTCGTGCCGGCCTCGCTGGGCTCGACGCTGTTGTCACGCGTGCGCATCGATTCGGCCATACAGCTGGCACACCTCGATCGCGACGCGCGCCGCCAGCTCACGCGCGCGCTGACTGCATGGCCCTTCCGGGTCCTGGACTCGCGTGGCTACAACTACGCGGAGGCGACGGCCGGCGGCGTCGACCTGCGGGAGATCGACCCGGGCAGCATGCGGTCGCGCGTGTGTCCCGGACTGTTCCTGATTGGCGAGATCCTGGACGTCGACGGGCGGCTGGGAGGGTTCAACTTTCAATGGGCCTGGTCTTCCGCGTACGTCGCCGCGCGTGCGCTGGCCAGCCGGTAGCGCACCACGGAAGCACGATTTGACGGCGACCCGGATCAGGGAAGGAGCGAGATGAGCCGCTCGGTGACACGATGGAGATCGTGCGGCACACCGGCGAGCCAGGCGGCCAACAGGACTGCGGCAATGGTGAGCGCGAGATAGCGGAGGCCGCGTTCGGACGTGTGCCGTGGGTCGATGCGATCGTCGCGGCCGATAAGCAGCCGCACGCGCGTTTCGAGCAGAGCCGCGTGGTGGAACGGGCTCCACCCCGGAGCGCACGCGTGCGAGTGGCCGCTGGCGAGCCTCGCCACCTTGATCATGGCAGACGCCAGACGGGTCGCGCGGGCAGGATTGCCGCCAACGGCCCTCGCGTCGGCGAGGCATTCGGCTTCCCCTTCCCACAACCGCTCGATGCGGCGCGCAGACGCCGTGAACCCGAAGAAGTCGGGTGCGCACAGCATCAGGACGCGCGTGAGGTTGTCGTGGGCGCGCTCGTGCGCGCGCTCGTGCGCGATCGCCACTTCGAGCTCCGCGGGCGTCAGCGCCTGCTTCGCCGTCGAGCCGATCAGCACGCGGGGCCGCAGGACCCCGGCGAGCGCTATACCGGGGAGCACCGGCATCTCGATCCAGGGTGCCGTCGCCGGGGACGATTGCTGATTCGCGTACGAGGCGAGCAAGAACGAGGCGCGCGCAACGCGCGCGAGCCGCCAGCAGGCTCGAAGGAGCGGGACCACTCCGGCGGCGGCCAGCGCGTAGATCACCAGCCCGAAACGTTCGCTGGCATCCGGCGGCTCGAGCTGCAGGTGGGCGGGCGCGAACAAGGCTCCCGCCACGGCCGCGGAAAACAGCAGCGGCAGAAACCGGATGGCGAGGAGTCGTCGTGCGCGCCATGCGTCCGCGGCAACCACGTCGGGCGTCGCGCGTGCCAGCACGAGCGATACGAGCGTGCCCGCTGCGTTGGCGGCCGTGAACCACGCGAGGCCGAGAAGCGCTGCAGACAGGAGCACCTTCATCGCGCCTTCACTTTCCGTTTCGCCTTGCGCCTGGCGGTCCGGGCAGCGTCCCGCTTTTCACGCACGAGGGCCTCGAGCTGATCGAGCAGCGCTTCGTCTTCCGCGGCCACAGCATCGACCAGGTTGGACAGGAGCGGCCGCGCGGTGTCGCTGCCCTGATGCCGCAGGAACCCGGTCAGCACTCCGGCTGCGACGGCGGCCTCGACGTCCTCGCGCGAATGCGCCGCGGAGTACAGGAACGCCCGCCCGGCGCGCACGCGGGACACGAACCCCTTTTTGAAAAGCCGATCGAGCGTCGTCATGACCGTGGTGTAGGCGCCCGATCGCGGCAGACGTTCCTGGACGTCGCGCACGCTCATCGCCTCGCCCCGCCAGACGATCTCCATGACCTCGCGCTCGAGTGGTCCGAATGCGGCCCGCAGCGGATCGCCTCCGCGGCCGAGCCACGCCGGACGCCAGGACCCGTTGAACATTGATTGACGCACAGTATCCAGGGTGGCCGCGGCCGAGTCAAATGGCGTGGCGGCCGGGCATTCAGGAGCGTTCCGTCGCCGGCAGGAACACGGTTTCCTCGCGGTTCTCCGGCCGGTCTTCCGCCGCCGGACGATCCTCGGCGCGCTCGTCCCACACGTCGGCCTGGACGATCGCGCGCACCTCCGGGTTGTTTCTCGTCTGCCTGATCAGCTCTGTCCGCGGATCGCCGAATCCCCACTCGCGAACGTCGATGGTGAAGCTGAACCTGGAGATGAGCGGACCGCGTGTGAAGTCCAGGTCCTCGGAATCGCGACCCAGCTCCTCACGGGCGCGTTCGATGAGCTGGTCGTAGACCCACATCGGCACGTTGCTGCGATAACCCGGATACACGTAGCTGAAGGTCGAGATCTGCGCGAGCAGCAATGGCCAGTGCGGGCCGACGCGGGCCACCAGGCGTTCCCAGTCGAACGTGTCGCCGATGCACAGTATCAGGTGAAGAATGTCGGCGACGTCGTGGCGGTGCCGTTCGCTGATGAAGAGCCGATGCCACATGAGCTCTTCCGGTGGCGCGATCCGGACGGGCATGGCCGCGAGGATCCCCGGACGGCTGTGCTCTACCCATCCATGGTCGATGAGCGCCACTCCGTTGCCCATCCCGAAGATGATGTCGACGAAGTGTTCGCCGGCGATCGCCTTCGCCAGCCAGTGATTGTCCTCGAGCCGCGTGACGAACCCCGCCTCGCGGAGCGCCCTCGCCCCGGCGACGACCGACGATGGTTCGAAGAAGAGGTCGAGGTCCTTGGTCTTGCGGTAGATGCCGGTGTGCTCATAGATCGCGTAGGCGCCGGCGACCACGTACGACACGTTGGCGGCATTCAAGGCTTCGAGGGCGCGCTTGTAGATTTCGCGCTCCTCGTCCGGGATCCAGAAATCCCCGTGCGTCAGAGACTTTCGTTCTTCCGGTGTCAGCCGTCGCGGCCGCCGGCCCCTCAGGTTCGGCACCATGCACCTCATCAGCGGCCGCAATCGACACTGCGACCTCGTCCATCCACAGCAAGCGTCGAGCCAACGTCCGGTCCCGCGCGATCTCGCGGCATGGCGTGCATTCTGCAGTTCCTTGACGCTGTCGACCACGTTGGCCGGCGCTGGCACGCGCCGGATTGTTCCGAGAGAGGAGCCTCATGTATCGCAAGCGAATCGTTTCGTCGTTCGTGTTCCCGGCCGCCCTGGCCGCGGCCGTCGCCGTCGGCGGCTGCGGCGAGAGCGAGGACCCGAAGACTGTTTCCGAAGCGCAGTCTCAGACCGGGCAACGCACCAATCAGGCCTTGACGATTGCCGGTTGCCTCAAGGCCGGCGATGCGGAGAACACGTACGTGCTCACGGCGGCTCGCACGGCCGGCAGCCAGGACACCGCGACCTATCAGCTGGAGGGTGAGGCCGCGGCGAACCTGCAGGATCACGTCGGCGAGCGGGTGGAAGTCACGGGCACGATGAACGCGCAACAGGAAGTCGCCTCGCGGACGACAGCTGAGCCGCAGGCCGACGAGCGTCCGACCGGCACCAGCGGCACGCCGCAGGTGGTCACGAAAACGGAGGTGGACATCAAGCGGGTGTCGGTCGCCTCGGTGAAGCCGCTCGCCGAGAAGTGCGACATCTAGCGGAGCCGCGCCTCCAGTCCGCGCGCCGTGGCTGCCGCACTTTACCGTCCTCAGCTCGCGAAGCTCGTGAAGCATCCGCCGGAAGGAGACGAGTGGCTCCACGAGATGAAGTACGACGGCTACCGGATCGGCTGCCGCGTCCGTGAGCGCACGGTCAGGCTGCTGAGTCGCAACGGCAAGGACTGGACGCAGGCGTTTCCCGAGATCGTCGATGCGGTCCTTCGGCTCGGCGTTCGTGACGCGCTCTTCGATGGCGAAGTGGTGATGGTGCTGCCCGATGGCCGCACCAGCTTCCAGGCGCTGCAGAACGCGTTCAGCGGCGGACCGCGGCGGGGCCTCGCCTATTTCGTCTTCGACGCGTTGCGCCTCGCGGGCGACAGCCTCGGGCGGAGGCGACTGGAGGATCGCAAGCGCGAGGTGCGCCGCATCCTCGGCCGGCCGAGCGCCAGGAACGTCGTCCGATATTCCGAGCATGTGGTCGGCCGAGGCGCCGAGATGTTTGCGGAGGCGTGCCGGCTGCAGCTCGAGGGCATCATCTCCAAGCGTCGAGACGCACCGTACAAGGC
>JBOGIX010000585.1:0-10206 GCA_050744685.1 Vicinamibacterales bacterium
GTCCGGGGCAGAGCCCCGGTCGAACAATGACGGATGAACAACTGATGAACGACGTGCGGCGCGGCGATCGGACGGCGTTCGAGCTGTTGTTCGAGCGCCACCGGCCGGCGATGTGGCGGTTCTTCCGGCGACGGATGACGGACGCCGGACGTGCAGAGGAGCTCACGCAGGACGTGTTCGTGGCGCTGCTGCAGAACGCGTCACGCTACGAGGCCCGCGCGGCGTTTCGCAGCTACCTGTTCGGGATCGCCTACAACATCCTCCGCGCGGACCGCCGAAAGGCCGGCCGCTCGCAGACCGAGCCGACGGACGAGGGGCTCACTGCCGGCGACGTTGATCTCGACGCGGCGTTGTGGGTGCGCGCGGCGCTCGCGACGCTCGATGCCAACACTCGAGAGATCGTCATGCTCCGCGAGTACGAGCAGCTCACTTATCAGGAAATCGCCGCGCTGCTGTGCATGCCGCTGAATACGGTCCGATCGCGCCTCTTCCGGGCGCGGATGGATCTGCGGACCGCGCTCTCCGCACGGGTCGAGGAAGCGGGGCGGCGCGGTTCGCTGACCGCTGTCGCGGCGCAAGCCGGTGGACACGAATCGACCCGGGAACCAGAGAAGAAGGTCGGACATGATGGCCGCTGAACACACGATTGCAGGCGAAGAGCTGATGGCGTATGTAGACGGCGAGCTCGCGGCGGATCGCGCCGATGCCGTCGAGTCGCACGTGGCGGGCTGCGGCGCTTGCCAGGAGCTGATCGCCGACCTGCGCCGCGTGTCGGGCAACCTGGCGCGGTGGACGGTGGCAGAAGCGCCGCCGGCGGCCGCCCCGCAGCTTCCCGAGTCGCGAGCACGCGCGCGCGCGTTCTTCGGCTGGCGCTGGCCGGCGATGACATGGCGGACCGCAACCTATGGTGCGACCCTCGCCGCTGGTGCGCTGGCCTTTGCGTTGCTGGTGGCGCCGCGGACGGAACAGTCGGCCGAGCAGGTGGCGATGCGCGCCGTCACAGGTGCAGACTCGGCTCCCGCCGCGGCAGCGGCGATGCCACCACAGGGAATCTCCGCGTCCTCAGGGATGCCGGTCGAGGCGGAGAGCGGAGCGGCGAAATTCGCGGCGTCGCCGGGTGCGGCGACCCAGGCGGGGCCACGCGGTCCTCGCGTCATCCACACGGCCTCGATCACGATGATCGCGACGGATTTCAACGGCGCGAGGGCCGCCATCGAGCAACTCGTCCAGGAGCTGGGCGGCTTCGTGAGCACGCTGCACGCCGCGGAGCCGCGTGACGAGAAACGATCGTTGCGCGCGTCGCTGCGCGTGCCTGCCGGGCGGCTGCCCGACGCGCTGGTGCGGTTGCGCGCGCTTGGCCAGGTCGTCGATGAGACACAGGGCGGCACCGACGTCACCGAGCAGCTCGTCGACCTCGAGGCGCGGCTCGCCAACAGCCGGAACACGGAGCGGCGTTTGGCCGAGGTCCTGAAGAACCGCACCGGAGACCTCAGTGACGTGCTCCAGGTCGAACGCGAGATCGCCCGCGTGCGCGGCGAGATCGAGCAGGTCGAAGCGCAACAGAAGCGGCTGGAAGATCGCGTGAGCCTTGCGACGATCGCGCTCACCGTGCTCGAGCAGCGGCAGGCGAGCCTGGATAGTGGCCCGATACCTGTCGCGACGCAGCTGCGCAACGCGTTCGTCGACGGAGTTCAGGCCACTTACGAGAGCATCGTGTCGGTGACGCTGGTGGCCCTTCGCGCCGTCCCGTTCCTCCTGCTGTGGACCATCGTGTTGTGGTGGCCGGTGCGCAAGGCGTATCGGATCTCGCAGGGGATGTCGCGCCCGCAGGCATGAAAACGGCGCCTACGGATGCACCGTCGCTGCGGCGCTGGCCACGGCTTCCGTGGCCGCAGCCGACATCGCATCGAAGTACGACACGAATCGGCGAGTCTCGGCTGCGTCGTAATCCTTCAGGTTCTGCGCCCAGCGATAGCCGATCGGCTGGAACCGGAGCGCAACCTCCACGGTGAACGGGCCAGCATGCCCGCCGGTCGCGATCGAGTACCGCACGCGGTCCGCTCCGCCGACGAAATCCGCGTCTGTCGTGGCCGCGCCGGCCACTGCCGCGTCGGCGGGCGCGGTCGCCTTGTCATCAGCCGATCGAACGCCCTGACGGGACCGCCGTCGTGAGCAATCGCGATCCAGTCGGCATCGGCCTCCGGCGTCGCGAAGCGGCAGTCGGTGAAGTCGGGCAGCGGGATGTCGAATCCGACGGTGGCGCGCGGCGCGCCCTTGCCGTCCGGCCCGTGACAGGCTGCGCACGCGGCGCGATAGAGCCCGGCGCCGCTCTCTTGAGATTCGGTTGCAGTTTCCGCGGGGGACTCGGCGTGGGCGGTTACGGCCGTGCACAACAGAAGTATGCAACCCGCCCACGCGCGCATCGACTGGCGGCTAGTCTATAACAACGTAGCGCCAGAGGCGCTCGGCCTCCTTCGCGCCGACGTACTTGCCGATCTCCTTGATGAACTGCTCCTTCGTCTTCCACGGCCGGTATTCCTTGAACTCGCGCACCATGCGCGGGCCGGCGTTGGGAAGGGTCAGGATGTCGGCGTCCGACGCGGTGTTCAGCCGCACGGGAATGAAGGTGTATTGCGCGAGCTTCGCCGCGCCGTCTGCGCCGACGTACTTGCCGATTTCCTTGTCGAACTGCGCGTAGCTCTTCCAGGGACGGTACTCGTCGAACTCGTGCACCATGCGCTTGCCCGCGCCTGGAACGAGCAGGATCTCTTCGGGCGTCGCCGTGTTCAGGTTGATGTGGACGAAGGCCTTTTCGTAGAACTGCATCGCCTGCGCGGGCGTGAGCTTCTGGCCGAGCAGATACGCGTGCAGATCCGTGATGCCCGCAAACGGCCGCTTCTCGACCAGCCCTTTCACGATCGCCGGCGTCATGTGCGGCATCGCGAGCAGCTCCTTTTCGGGGACGGTGTTCGCGTCGGCGACGCCCAGGGACTTGCCGACCTGCGCCTGCGCGGCCGGCGCCGAGACGGTGAGCGCCAGCAGCGCCGCCGCCAGATGTCGCGCGAATCTCATACTAGGCTCCTGTCGATGAAAGGCGATCGCCCGGCGACGTCGGCGTCAGCGCGGGATGCCGGTAAGTAAAAAGCAGGCCGAGCAGGCCCATCTGCACCATGGACGCCGGCGCCAGCGCAGGCGGCGCCTTCGCCGTGGCGATCTTCACGAACAGCGCCCACCCGTTCAGGCCGGGATCCATCTCGAGCTGGAACTCCCGGTTGCCGGAATAGTGGAGCAGGATGCCGAGCAGCCCCGTCGCCACCGCGAGCAGCATCACCACTCGCAGCGCCGTGACGGCGCCGGCACTCTCGCGCGCCCACACCCAGCCGATCACGCCGAGCGCGATGCCCATGATCGCCAGCGGCACCATCTGCCAGGCTTCCTCGTAGTGCTCGAGGAGCACGAGGTCGACCGAGCTCCCGATCATCCCGATTGCCAGCAGCGCCAGCAGCCACCGCCGCATGATCGTCAACGGCTCACCGTCCGTGAGGGTCCCACGAGTCATGGATCGAAGTCAGCATCTCACAGTGCGGGCCCTCTCGGCACTCGGTACTCGCGGCTCGGGGCTCGGGGGCCTCGGTATTTGGGGGCAGCAGCGCCGATTTCCGAACCCCTCCGACCGTCGGAAGCCCCGCCCCCCGAGTACCGAGCCCCGAGTACCGAGCCCAAGATTGCAGTAACATCGCCGCTCCAACGCATGAAACGGCTCGTAACCTTATTCGTGGCGTGCCTGCTCGCCTGGGCCACGCCAGTCCTCGCACACCCGGCACCGTTCAGTTTTCTCGACGTGCGCCTCGAACCACGCGTGCTCGACGTCACCGTGGTGGTGCACGTGCTCGACGTGGCGCAGGAGCTCCGCATCGAAGAGGCCGCGCTGACCGATCCGGCGACCCTCGCTTCCAGGGCCGGCGCCATCAGCCTGCTCGTGTCCGGCCGGCTGCAGTTCTCGGTCGACGGTCGTCGACTTGGCGCCGGGGTCTGGTCGGTGCCCGAGTTCGTACCGGACCGTCATGGCCTCCGGCTGCGCGGCCGCTACGACCTGCCGCAGCCACCGGCCGTGGTCGCTCTGTCCGTGCTCATGTTCCCGTACGACCCCGGCCATCAGACGTTCGTCAACGTGTACGAAGGCGACCGTCTCACGACCCAGGCCATCCTCGCGAAGGACCGGCAGCAGCTCGAGTACTTCGCCGGCACGCGGCAGGGGACGTTCGCCGTGATCCGCAAGTTCGCCGCGTCGGGCGTGCATCACATCCTGATCGGGCCGGATCATCTGCTTTTCCTCATTGGCCTGCTCCTGCTCGGCGGCACGCTCAAGCAGCTGGTGCTCGTCGTCAGCGCCTTCACCGCCGCGCATAGCGTCACACTCTCGCTGGCCGCGCTCAACATCGTGAATCCTCCAGCGCAGGTCATCGAGCCGGCGATCGCCCTCAGCATCGTGTACGTCAGCGCCGACAACCTCACGGTGAAAGGCGGGCGCGACATGCGGGCCTGGATCGCCTTTGCGTTCGGGCTGATTCACGGGTTCGGCTTCGCCAACGTGCTGCGGGAGATGGATCTGCCCGCTCGCGCGCTCGGCTGGTCGCTGTTCTCGTTCAACGCCGGCGTGGAGATCGGGCAGTTGGCCGTCGTGCTGGTTGTGGCCTCCTCGCTGGCCGCCGTGCGTGCGCGCAGCGAGGCTGCCGGGCGGAAGCTCGCGTTTGCCGGTTCCCTCGTCGTCATGGCCGCCGGCGCGTTCTGGTTCATCGAACGGGTCTTCTGAGGACGAGCGAACGCAGAAGGATCGCGGCGAAGTCCCGAATCCGCGCCAACCGAACCGCTGCGGCTCAGCTTTTGCGGCAGAGGAAGCTGAGTAGTTTTCCGACCTACACTGGGTAACCGTCGGCTCAGCTCGGCGGAGCCAGCGGCCTGCTTCGTCCCCAATTCGAACAGTCAGGCCGAGTTATCGCGGCACACTTCTGGCACTGATGACTCTTCGTGATTGGTCGAGAGCTGTGCGTTCGACGTCGCAACCGACCGCCAGCTGTTCACGAAGGGAGCAACCAATGAGATCGATGAAGGCACGGATAGCCGTTGTGGCGCTGCCAGCCCTGCTGTTCGGCGGCGTCGCCTACGCGACTCCTGCGGCACAGGAGCAAGCGGCCCAGGAAGCGAAGGAGACGGCAAGACAGTCGGGCAACGCGGTGAAGGACTCGTGGGTCACGATGAAGATCCACTCCAGTTTCGTGCCCGAAGATGCGCTCGAAGGCAGCGACATCGACGTCGACACGAACGCCGGCGTAGTCACGCTGACGGGCACCGTGCCCACGGCCGCCGCGAAGACGCGGGCCGTCGCGATCGCGAAGGGCACCGACGGCGTCAAAAGCGTGACCGACGAGCTGCGCGTGGCGGCGCCGGCTGCCGACGTGGCGTCTGCCCGGGAAGCCGGCCGTGAGGCGGGCGAGGAAGCGCGCGAAGCGGGACGGAAGACCGCCGATGCGGGTCGTGAAGCCGGCCGCGAAGCGCGCGAAACCGTGGGCACCGCCGGGCGCACCGTGACCGACGGCTGGCTCAAGTCGAAGATCTACTCGCAGTACATCACCGAGGACGCCCTGGATGATGCGGAGATCGACGTCGACATCACCGGCGGCGTGGTGACGCTGAACGGGACGGTGCCAACCGAGGCAGCGAAAGCGCGGGCCGGTACCATTGCGAAGGGCACCGACGGCGTGAAGAACGTCAACAACAAGCTCCAGGTCGCGAAGTAGCTCGCCATCCCCGAGGTGCAGGGCTGTCGCTCTGCACCTCCCAACCTCCAACTTCCAACTTCCAACTTCCAACTCCCAAGACCTGGCTCGGGAACCCGGGGTGACGTCGCACAAATGCCTCTTCGCTGCGGCTTTTTACCCTGTGCTCTCGAACCTCATGCCTTGGACGTTGGGAGTTGGAGGTTGGGAATTCGTCCTCGGTCCACACAATCCTTGACCAGTTCGTACGACCGCATCCGTTCCGCATGGCTGTGGATCATCGAGGTGATCATGATCTCGCTTCCCCCGGTGGATCGGGCGAGCTCGCGGATCTGTGCGGCGACGGCACTCGGATCGCCGACGAAGTGCCGGGCGCGGCCGGCTGCGGCGACGGCGCGCTCGTGCGCGCTCCACGGATAGGCGGCGGCTTCTTCGGGGCTGGGCAGCAGGCCGAACTCGCCACGCTGGTAGCGGACCCAGACCAGGTCGACGCTGGAGGCGAGCTGTTCGGCACGCTCGTTCGTGTCCGCGCAGATCGCCGAGACGCCGATGATCACGTGGGGCTTCGGAAACTGCGGCGACGGCCGGAAGGTCTCGAGATAGGCGTGCACGGCGGGTTCGGGCGGCGCAGGGCTGAAATGGCGCGCAAAGGCGTAGCCGACCCCGAGCGACCCGGCGAACCGCGCGCTCGCGCCGCTCGATCCCAGAACCCATATCGGCGGCAGGGCCACGCCCGCCGGAATCACGCGTACGGTCCGGAAGGGATGCTCCGCGGGCAGCGTGCCGCTCGATAGTCCCATCAACTCCTGCAGCTGCTGCGGAAACTGCTCGGCGTCGAACGGCCGCATGGCGCGCGAGGTGAGCGGGTCTGTGCCCGGGGCGCGGCCGACACCGAGATCGATGCGCCCCGGGTGCAGCGTTTCCAGCGTATGGAACACTTCCGCGATGCGCAGCGGCGCGTGGTTGGGCAGCATGATGCCGCCCGATCCCACGCGGATGCGTGATGTCGCCGAGGCGATGTGCTCGATGAGCACCTCGGGTGCCGAGCTGGCGATGCCCGGCATCCCGTGGTGTTCGGCAAACCAGTACCGCGCGTAGCCGAGCCGCTCGGCGAGCTGCGCCAGCGCCACGCTGTGGCCCAGGGCCTCGCGCGCGCTCGCGCCGGACCCGATGGGTGCGAGATCGAGAACCGAAAGCGGCAGCATCTACCTGTTGATCACCCGCATTGCGCCTTCCGCGTACCGGTTCCCCGCAACAGCAGGGGCGATGGCGTCGAGTGCGGCCAGATCCTCAGGCGTCAGCTGCACCTCCACCGACCTGGCGTTCTCCTCCACGCGTTCGGCGCGCGTCGATCCCGGGATGGGGACGATGTCGGGGCCGCGGGAGAGCAGCCAGGCGAGGGCGAGCTGCGCCGGCGTGCATCCTCGGGATCGTGCGATCGACTGCACTGTGTCGGCGAGGGCGAGGTTGCGCTGGAAGTTCTCCCCCTGGAAACGCGGGTTCGTGCGCCGCCAGTCGTCGGGCGGAAGATCGTCGGGCGAGCGGAAGCGGCCGGTGAGAAAGCCGCGCCCGAGCGGGCTGTAGGCCACGAAGCCGATGCCGAGGTCGCGGCAGGTGGCGAGCAGCTCCTGTTCGGGCTCGCGGCTCCAGAGCGAGTACTCGGTCTGCAGCGCGGCGATGGGATGGACCGCGTGCGCCCGCCTGATCGTGGCTGGCGCGGCTTCGGACAGGCCGAGATAGCGGACCTTGCCCGCGGCCACCAGCTCGGCCATCGCGCCGACGGTGTCTTCGATCGGCGTGTCAGCATCGACGCGGTGCTGATAATACAAATCGATCACGTCGACGCCGAGCCGCTGGAGCGAGGCGTCGCACGCCTTGTGCACGTAGTCGGGCTTGCCGCTGATGCCGAGCGACGTGCCGTCCTCCGCGCGCACGTTGCCGAACTTCGTGGCGACGATCACCTGATCCCGCCGGTCGCGGATGGCGCGGCCGACGAGCCGCTCGTTGGTGAACGGGCCGTATATGTCGGCGGTATCGAGAAAATCGATGCCGAGATCGATCGCGTGATGAATGGTCGCGATGGAACCGTCGTCGTCCGCGCGTCCGTAGAAATCGGACATGCCCATGCAGCCGAGTCCGATGGCTGAAACCGAAAGCCCGGACCGGCCGAGCTGGCGCCTTGGAACTATCATCGTCTTGTCTCTCTCGCTTTCTCGTATATGTCTGTGCAGCTCGAGTGCCGTTCTCTCTTCGACGCGGTGAGGGAGCACGCAGATCCTGTGCCGGCGCTCGCCGCGGGCGGCTGATAGCCGGAAGTGTGGGGCGCGAGTACGATCTTCCGCCTGACCAGCCCTCGCCAGGGCTGCGGCGGTCCGCCGAAGCGCTTCGCGCGAATGCGGAAGGCGGAAGCCACGTCCTTGACACGGGTGATTTGTTCAGAGGGCTCTTCGACTTCCCGAGGCGATAGAATCTCCCGTCGCCAGGGCTGAAGGAGCATCGTATGTCACGAAACGCGAAGGCGGCCGGTGCGCTCGCCGTCCTGATCGGCGTGCTTCAGATGGGTGCGCGCGTCGACGGCATCGCGCTGCCGCTGCCCGTGAAGGGACGCCCCCTCACGACGGCGGATCTGGCGATTCAGGCGTACAACGCCGGCATCGAAAGCAGGAATCGGGGGCTCGCCGCCGAGGCGAAATCAGCGCAAGCGAGTGCCGAGGCAGGACGCGCGCGATACGCGAAGACCGCCCGCGGGGAATACGCGCGGGCCTTCGACCACTTCAGCGACGCCGCCGAGCTCGATCCCGCCATGCCCCAGGCATGGAACGCGCGGGGTTTCATCTATCGCAAGCTTGGCGACTACAACTCCGCCTTGATCAGCTACGACCATGCGCTCGCGCTCGCGCCGAACTTTCCCGATGCCATCGAGTATCGTGCCGAGGCCTGCCTGGCGTTGAACCGTCTCGACGAGGCCAGGGAGGCATATCTCAGGCTGTTCGCGCTCGATCGCGCGCAGGCCGACCTGCTGATGCGGGCGATGATCGAGTGGGTGGCCACGCGCAAGGCGGATCCGGCCGGCGTTGATCGGGCCATCATCGAGCGCTTCGAGGACTGGATCAACGAGCGCGCCACACTCGCCCGTCGGACTCGTCTGATGGGGTGGCAGGCCGCGCATCGATCCTGGTAGCGCGATGGCGTGCCGCCCGGCGGTGATCGCGCTCGCGCTCGTCGGCGCGTTCGGATGCACGGCGCAGCCGGCCCGCAGCACCGGCGATCTCCCGGCCGCCGCATCTCCCCGCGCACGGGCGTTCGAATGGACCCTCCCGCCCGGGCTGCCCGTACCGCGCGTACCCGACGACAACCCGATGACCGGGGCGAAAGTGCAGCTCGGCCGACAGCTGTTCTACGACCGCCGCCTCTCGGGCACCGGTACGTTCGCCTGCGCGACCTGTCATCAGCAGCGCCGCGCGTTCACCGACGGCCTGGCGCACGCGATCGGCTCGACGGGTGAAGAGCACCACCGCAGCACCATGTCGTTGACCAACGTGGCCTACAACGCCTCGTACGGATGGTCCGATCCGTCGCTGCAGACGCTCGAATCGCAGACGGCGGTGCCGATGTTCAACGAGCACCCGATCGAGATGGGGCTGCGGCGCCACGAACGTGCGGTCATCGTGCGCTTTGCCGGGAACGCACAGGACGTGGCCCGCTTTCGTGCCGCATTCCCGGAGGATCCGGATCCGGTGACGCTGCCGAACATCGTGAAAGCCATCGCCGCGTTCGAACGCACGCTCGTGTCCGGCGATTCGCCCTTTGACCGCTATCTCTATCTCGACGACCGGGCCGCGATGCCGGCGTCGGCGCGACGCGGCATGGATCTGTTCTTCTCCGAACGGCTGCGCTGCGCGGAGTGTCACGCGTCGTTCAACCTGTCGGGCCCGGTCACGTTCGAAGGGCGCGGCACGATCGCCCCTGTGTTCCACCACACCGGACTCTACGACGTGGACGGCAGGGGAGGCTATCCCGCCGTCGATCGCGGGCTGTTCGACAAGACGCAGCGTCCCACCGACGTCGGGCGGTTCCGCGCGCCGACGCTGCGCAACATCGCCGTCACGGCGCCCTACATGCACGACGGCAGCGTGCCCACGCTCGGCGCCGCGGTCGCGCATTACGCTCGTGGAGGGCGGCCGAGCCCGCTCAGGAGCGAGCGCGTCCGCGGCTTCACGCTGTCCGACGACGAGGCCGCCGATCTCGTCGCGTTTCTCGAGAGCCTGACGGACGACTCGTTCCTCACCAACCCCGCGTTCGCCGATCCGGCAGCGCCGCAACCGGGAGGGGAGCGCGCCAGGGCATCGAACTAGATCCGAGGGGCTTCGCCACTCGGACTCCCCTACACCCGTCGCTCCCGCCTTCGCCAAGGCTACGGCGGGCAAGC
>JBOGIX010000586.1:0-12983 GCA_050744685.1 Vicinamibacterales bacterium
CTCTTCGTGCTGCTCCAGCTCGTCGGCCACTCGCTCGGCCGCAGCTTCCTGGCGTTTGCGAAGCGCTACTGCGCCGCCGAGCGAAACGACTTCGGGTGGCAGACGCGCGGCGCGTCGAACATCGAAGAGCTGACCGTGCAGCTGCACGGCGTCATGCTCCGGCGCTCGAAGGACGACGTGCTCGCGCTGCCGCCGAAGCTGCGGACGTGGCTGCCGGTCGAAGTGCCTGCGGGCACCGGCGCGCGTGCGATCAAGAAGGTATTCGAGCTTCTGGCCGGCAAAGACACGAGGCCCGCGCCCTCGCGGGACGTCGAGCTTCGGCGCCGCGGCAGGCTGCTCGCCTTCCTGGTAGAGGCGCGCCAGGCGCTCGCCTTCGCCAAGACCACGGCCACTCTCGACTTCGTCAGGGGTGCGATCGATCAAGGCGAAAAGGTCATCGTCTTTTCGTGCTTCGACGACCCCATTCAAAAACTTGCCAGAGAGCTCGGTGAAACCGCAGTCGTGGTGACCGGCAAGACGCCGGCGGCAATGCGGCAGCCGCTGGTGGACCGATTCCAGAACGGCGCCGATGCCCGCGTCTTCGTGGCGAACATCATCGCTGGCGGAACGGGACTCAACCTGACCGCCGCCACGCAGGTGGTGTTCAACGATCTCGACTGGGTGCCGACCAACCACTGGCAGGCCGAGGACCGCGCGTACCGGATCGGTCAGACGCGGACGGTCAACGTCACCTACTTCGTCGCGCGGGACACCATCGACGACTTCGTCCAGGCAGTCCTCGAGACGAAGGCGGCCCTCGTCAACGCAATCGTCGACGGCGACGCGCTGGCCCCGGGCTCGGGCGGCGATGTTCTCGACGAACTGCAGCGCGTTCTTCACGCAATCTCGCCAGGCGGCGATGGCGCGGCAGGCCACGGCGATGACGATGAGGTGATCTCACAGCTGCTGCGCCACGCGTCCGACCAGTTCCGGGCCATGCACCGCGCGGATCCGCATCGTCGGGCAACCATACGCGGCGAGCGGGAGGTACAGGCGCTCGCGCGAGCGCTGGAAGCGCTGGTCAAGGTGCTCTCGGGCCCGTCGGAGCGCCGCTTTCGCATCTCGAGCGCGTCTCACAAGGGCGTCGACTACGAGATCGTCGTCGTCGACGCTGACGTGACGTGCAGCTGCCCGGGGTTCGAGTATCGCGGGCAGTGCCGCCACGCGCGCGACGTGAAGGCCGCGCTTGCGGCGGGTGAGCCATTACCGCCCCAGTATGAAGACGTGAGCGATGTAACCGATGAGCGAATCCGTGGACGTCGAGCGCCGTAGTCTTCTTCAGCTTGGGCGCGATGCACGATCCGTAAGCGCTTTCACGAATGGAAACCGGTCCGTGCGCGCATCGGCCAAACATCTTGCGCAGAACTGGACGGTGGGCCGCGGAAGCGTGCTTGCACGACACCCTCCCACGCGCGGGCGCATCGCCACGCGCGAGGAGGTTTCAAGATGACATCTGGCATGCGGCTCTCGGCCGTGCTTGTCGCCTGCACACTCTCGGGCGCGGGTACGTTCGCCGACACCACTCCATTGCAGATCCTGGACCCGACGCTCCAGGTCACCACCGTGCTCAACTCAGGCGTCACGCAGCCCATCGGGATCGTCTTCCTGGCCGAAAACGATTTTTTGGTCCTCGAGAAGGCCTCCGGGCAGGTGAAGCGCGTCGTCAACGGCGTGGTACAGCCCACGCCGGTGCTGGACCTCGCGGTGAACTCGGCGTCCGAGCGAGGGCTGCTCGCCATGGCCCTCCACCCGAATTTCCCGGCCACGCCGCAGGTGTTCGTCCGCTGGACGGAGAGCAGCACCGGAGTGGACACCAACGTCACAGCCGACGTGCCGCTGCTCGGCAACCGCGTGGATCGATTCATCTGGAACGGCTCGACGTTGACCGTCGATACCAACATCCTGATGGCGCGCGCGCTGCAGACCGACAATATCCCGGTGCCCGGCCAGCCGCCGACCACGGCCAACCCTGGCCTGAACGGCAACCATAACGGCGGGCCGATCCTCTTCGGGCCCGACGGCAAACTGTATGTCTTCCTGGGCGATCAAGGACGCCGTGGCTGGATGCAGAACCTGACCAACGGTCCCTTCGAGAACGCGCCCTTCGTCGACGACACGCACGGGGGCCCCGCCCCCGACAACGCCCACCTCTCCGGCGTCGTCCTGCGACTGAACCCGGATGGCAGCGCTCCGGCCGACAACCCGTTCTTCGCGGCGGGCGCTGCCCTGGGCGGCCAGGTCGGCGCCAACATCCAGAAGGTGTTCTCCTACGGGCACCGCAACGGCTTCGGCATGGCGTTCGATCCTTACGGTCGCGATCTGTGGGTCACGGAGAACGGCGACGACTCGTTCAGCGAGGTCAATCGCGTGGAGGCCGGCTCGAACGGCGGCTGGATCCAGATCATGGGTCCCCAGCAGCGGTTCCTGGACTACAAGGAGATCGAGGTCAACGAGTTCGGCCGCGCGCTGCAGCAGGTGCGCTTCCCGCCGACCCGACTCGCCGACAGCCCGGGAGATGCGCGGTTGGCGCTCTTCATGCTCCCGGGCGCCAAGTACATGAATCCGGAGCTGAGCTGGAAGTACGAGTCTGGTCCCGCGGGGACGGCCTTCATCCGCGGCACGGCACTTGGCGCCGCCAACGACGGCACGCTCTGGTTCGGATCGTCGCGCTCGTTCCAGCAGGTCGGCGGAACCGGCGGCGCCATCTACCGGGTGCGGCTGACGCGGAACCGGCAGAAAGTGGACGTGTCCGATCCGGCGCTCGCCGATCGCGTGGTGGACAACCTGACCAAGTGGGATCCGACGGAAGCCGAGTCGATCGTCATCGGCACCGGCTTCGGCACCACGCCGGATATCCGGCAGGGACCCGATGGCAACCTCTATGTCGTCTCGATTACCGACGGCGTAATCTACAAGATCAGCCAGCAGTAGGATTCCGCGGAGGCGGTCGCAGCCCCGGCGCTGCGGCCGTCCTCCTGTCGGTCCCCAGGCGCAGCGGAAGACCCCTTGACAATGTCGGCGCGTGAAGCCACGTCGCGAGCGTGAAGAGCGTCGGCCTGCGCGAGTTTGAAGAGCCACGAGTTCAGCCGGGGCAGCTCCCGCTCACCCCGTGATATGCGGTTGGGCAGAGTGCAGGCCGCGCCACTGGAGCAGTGACGGATCACTTCCCGGCGCTTACGCGGCCGAATCCGCAGGCGGTTCGACTGATGGCAGGCGAATCTCGAATTCGCTGCCCTTGCCGATTCCCTCGCTCCGAGCCGCCACGACGCCGCCATGCAGTTCGACCACCGACTTGACCAGCGCCAGGCCAAGGCCCAGGCCGCCGTCGGCCCCGTACGCCGTCGTACTTACCTGGACGAATGGATCGAATATCCATTCGAGCATATCCGGCCCGAGGCCAACACCATTGTCGAGGACGCGGATGCAGATCAGGCTGCCCTGCCGAAACGCTGAAAGCTCGATCCGTCCACGCGGCTGCGTATACTTCGCGGCGTTGTTGAGCAGATTGCACAGCACCTGCACGAACCGCCTCGAATCGGCGTTCACATACGTCAAGTCCCTGGGCAGGGTCACCACGAGCTCCTGCTGCTTTTCCTCTATCAGCGGCGTGCACGTGTCGACTGCCTCGTTCACGATTGCGCCGAGCTCCGTCACCTGGCGCGTGAGTCGAAGCTTTCCGGCGCCAATGCGACCGACGTCGAGGAGATCGTCCACCAGCTTGGTCATGTGAAGCGTCTGTCGAATGATGATCTGGCGAGCCTTCTCGAGTTGCGGATCCGCCGGCCCCTTCGCTTCCAGCAGCTTTGCGGCGGTCAGAATGGGACTCAGTGGTGTTCGCAGCTCGTGCCCGAGCAGCGACAGAAACGCGTCCTTGCGACGATCGGATTCGATGACCGTCTTCTCCTCGAGCCGGCGCGCGGTGATATCGGTAAACGTGTTGAGCACACTGCGGAGGCGGCCTTCGGCATCGTGGACCGGGCTCCCTGAGACCAGCGCCCAAATCTCGTGTCCGTCGCGGTGCCGAAGGCGAAGCTCGCCGTGGCCGGTCTCTCCCGCCCGGTGCCGTTCGAACCGTGCCTGTACGGCAGCGGCGTCCTCGGGAAACACGAACTCCGATGGCGTGCGGCCCAGCAGATCCCCGGGCGCACGGCCGAGCAGGTCACCGATGCGCTCGTTCGCGAAATCGATCCTCGCGTCGAGATCAACGGTCCAAATGCCTACCGGGAGAGTTTCGACGATGCGGCGATAGCGAGCCTCGACTGCCAAAGCCGTCCATTCGTTCGATCTGGTGTCAGTGTCGCGGCGGGTCGCGAGATCGCCTGACCAATTGGCTCCGAGCATCGCAAAGTCCGAGTCGGAGACGTTACCTGACATCGCCGATGGTCGTGGGGCACACCACCGTGCAGCGAGACGACGACATTCCAACGGATGCGAAGATTTGCATGTTGCCCTCCGGCGCGGGACGACCGACCGCCCTGCCCCGTGAATCGCGGCGCAGCCGCCTTCGCGCGCGTGCGGCGGAGCCGATACGCACCGGCCCCGCCCATTCATGTATGGAAGCCGCGTGGGCGGCCTAGGGGATCCGCAGCACCTGCCCGGGCTTGATCCTGTCGGGGTCGCTCAACTGTTCCCTGTTCGCCTCGAAGATCTTCATGTAGGCGGTCGCGCTGCCCAGGAGATCCTTGGCGATGCCGCTGAGGGTGTCGCCAGGTTTCACGGTGTAGGTCTTCTCCGCGCCGGCGGAGGCGGTGTCGGAAGCGGCAGCGCCGCCGGTCACCTGGATGTCGGCGACGATCTCGTTCTGCCAGTCAGGAATGGTTTTGATGGCTGTCAAGAGCTCGTTCTTCTCGGCTTCCGAAGCGACTGTTCCCTTGAAATGGAGTTTGCCGTCTCGCTCCTCGGCAGTGCCGTGGAACTTTCCCTTTGCCGCCTGGATTGCGTACGCGTACTTGTCTCTGAGTCCCATTGATGTACCTCGTGCGGCCCCGGTCGGGGCGGTGATTGTTGTGCGCCGCGAGCGGCGCGGTGATTTCCGCCGGCGCGAGTCGGCGCCGCGGAAACGTCCACACGCCAGCCATCGAGTACGAACACGCCCCTCATGGAGCGCGGTGCCGTCAGCGGCGCGCGAGAAGGTCCCGGATCTGGGTCAGGAGCAGCTCCTCCCTCGAGGGCTCGGGCGGCGCCGTCGCCACAGGCTTCCTCGTAGCGTTCATACCCTTGATCAGCAGGAACAGCGCAAACGCGACGATCACGAAGTTCACGATCGTATTGACGAGCACGCCATATCCGAGTGTGACCGCGCCCGCCGCCTTCGCCGCCGCCAGCGAAGCATAGGGGCCGGCCGGCGTGCCATCCTTCAGCAGGACGAACTGGTTCGAGAAATCGGCTCCGCCCGCGAACAGCCCGATGATCGGCATGAGGACGTCTGCGACGAAGCTGTTGACGATCGCGCCGAACGCCACGCCGATGATGATGCCCACCGCCATGTCCACGACGTTGCCGCGCATGGCAAATTCCTTGAACTCTTTCAACATCTCTGCTCCTCTTCTCGATTGGCCGGGATCTCGCCGAGCGCCGCGTCGCGACAGCCGGACAGATGGCTCAGCGCCTTCGCCTTCCGAGACCTGGCGCGGATCATCCCTGTCGAGAATCGTCCGTAACCCGGGAATCCCGCCGATCACGTGGCGCGCGGCGATCGCGCGCCAGGGGGCGTGGCCTCTCTGGCTGAAGACCCGGGACGACTGCGAAAGTCACATCATGGCCGAGGCGGTATACTCACGCCGTCGACCAGTCCGTCCGCCGTGCAGGATGTGACTTCATCGTCGTCCCGGTGTCACAAGGAGGGACAGTGCACGCGTTCGAAGAAGAGTCCGATGAGCGGCTGGTTCAGCTCGCGCGCGGCAACGGCAGCAACGATACACGGGCGTTCGAAGCCCTCGTGCGGCGCTACCAGGGCTTCGTGAAAGCCAACTGCCGCGCGATCACGCGATCACCGGCGGACACCGAGGACCTCGCGCAGGACGTCTTCGTCAAGGCGTTCTTCGGGCTGGCCCGGTTCGAAGGCCGGGCGCAGTTCCGCACGTGGCTTCAGCGCATCAAGGTCAATCACTGTCTGAATCACCTGCGAAAGACGCGTGGCGCCGTCATGGTCGATCTCGACGACGTCGAACCGGCCAGCCAGGGCGCCTTGATGACTGAACCGCAGGCACACGCAACGGTGGAATCGGCCGACGATCGAGATCGGATTGTCGCCGTGCTGGATTCGATGTCCGACACGCTGCGGGTCCCGCTGATGCTGTGCGACGCCGACGGACAGTCCTACGAGGAGATCGCCACACAGCTGAGCATCAGCCTGTCGGCGGTCAAGATGCGCATCAAACGCGGGCGTGAGGAGTTCCGGCGGCGATTCGACCTCCTGTCGTCACGGCCCGGCGGCGCCGACCGCGCGCTCGTGGAGACGACGTGACGGCCGAACCGCCTGATCCGGGGCGTGAGACGCCGCTCGGAGACGACGATCTCGGCCCGCCGATTGCCGAACTGGAGGGACTGTCTCTTCCCGTCGGTTCGCAGTTCGGCGACCGCGTCCGCAGCCGGATCGAACGCCGCCTTCTTGCCGGACACTTCCTCGAGCTCGCCTGGGCGGCGCCCTTCACCATGCTCCTGGAGTTTCTCCGCGTCCCGTTCGATCTGCTGAGCGGCCGGAGACCCAGGTAACCGGACCTCTCATGCAGCAGCAGCTTCTTCAGATCGTCCGCGATCTCCAACACACACTGGTCACGGCGATCCCGCGGGTGCTGGTGTTCCTGATCGTCGTCGTCGCGCTCGTGCTCGCGGCGAAGGTCGTGGAACGGGTGCTCAGGGCGGTGCTCATCCGCATCCGGTTCGACTCGCTTCTCGAGCACGCGGGCGCGGACAAGGTGCTGCACCGGCTGGGAATCAGGCAGTCGCTCAACTACGTGCTGCCCCGGCTTGCGTATTTCCTGCTGCTGTTCCTGTTCGCCCGCACGGCGGCCGACGCCTTCGGGCTCACGGCGATCTCGCAGGCGATCGCCTCGATGTTCGCGTATCTGCCGAACGTGGTCGCGGCGGTCCTGATCGTTGTCGTCGGTACGGCCGTGAGCCAGTTCGCGGGTCAGACCGTGACCCAGGCCGCGGACGAGTCCGGCATCGAGTTCGCCCGGCCTCTTGGCACACTCGTCTCCTCGCTGATCCTGTTCGTCGTCGGCGTGATGGCGATCGGTCAGCTCCGCTTCGATACCGACATGGTGCGCATCGTGACGATCTGCACCTTGTCGGGTATCGCGCTCGCGTTCGGCCTGTCGGTAGGATTGGGCACCAGAGATATCACGCGTAACGTACTCGCCGGCTTTTACGCGCGGAAGATCTTCCGGCCCGGCGACCCGCTCGAAATCCGGGGGCGCCGCGGCGTACTCAAAGCGATTACGACAACGCAGACGCTGATCGAGCAGGAGACGGGGATCGTCGTGATTGCGAACACGGTGTTTCTCGACGAGGCGATCGGGCATTAAGCGTCGCGTCGTGATGCCGAACCCTGAAGGTGCTCGGCTGCGTTCATCCGCGGCAGACCGTTTCCCCACACGGAAGGACGACGTGAAAAGTGCAGTCGAGGTGCGCGGCCGCTCGCCTTCCCGGCACGCCGGAATCGGAGTCGTGTTCCCGCGCCGGCCGTGTCAGCGCCGATCGGCGCCGTCTCGTCCCGACTCGAGCCAGTCGAGCGGGAACGTGGCAAAGGTGAGGCGCTCGTACGCGGACTTCTCGCCGCGTTCGTAGAGCAGACCGATGCGCCCGTCGGGCAGCACCACCAGGCTCGAATACGCGGCGTGCCCCTCGTGCACGACGCGCGACGCGGCCCAGGTCTGTCCCTCGTCGTAGCTCACGCGCACCGTCATCCGCTCGCGGCGGGCGCTCGCCGGGTTGGAGAACAACAGCCGATGGCGGCCGCCCGTCTCGGAGGTCGAGTAGCGGAAGATACTGGCCTGGGCAGGCGGCTCGATCAGCGCGCGGTCCTCGACGAGTGGCCCCGCATAGCTCCGGCCGCCGTCGGCGCTGATGCCGACAATCCTGAAGTTCGCGGGTGTCTTCGGCGGGTGGTTGCGCATGTTGTGCATCAGTCGGCCGTCGGCAAGCTCGACGATCTGGCTCTCGTTGGTGCCCGGCGCGGCGATCGCACCAAGCGCCCACGAGCTGCCGCCATCGTCGCTGTAGAAGAGATGCGAGCGATGGACGCCGGCGGCGTCAGCGTGGTTGGCCGGGATCACGAGCCGGCCGCTGCGCGTCTGGATGCCGACGCCGGGACCGGTCGCATACCACGTCCACTCCGGCCTCTTTACGCTCGCCGTGATCTCGATCGGCGCCGACCACGTCACGCCATCGTCGGTGCTCTTCAGCGCCCACACGGTGATGCCGGCCCGGCTCGAGCCGGCGGTGATCTCCTTCTCCTTGTCGGCCGCGCGGTTCTGCGTCGAGAGCAGCCAGAGCGTGCCCGTTTTTCGGTCCACGACGGCACACGGGTTGACCCACGCGTCGGCGCCGTTGTCTCCCACCACCTGCAGGGGCGACCAGGTGGCGCCGGCGTCGGTGCTGCGCCTGGCAACCAGATCGATGTGTCCGCTGTCGGCTGCCGCGTCGTGCCGCCCCTCGGCGAACGCGACGAGCGTGCCCGTGGGAGTGGCGATTATCGAGGGAATCCTGAACGTGTGATATCCACGGTCTCCGCCGACGAACACGTCGGTCTGCACCAGCGACGGCGCGCCCTGCCGGGCACCGGGCACGATCCAGGTGAGCGCCGCGGCGAGCACGACGGCGGCGAAGCGGTTGATCATCAGCACGGTTTGTCCTCCCATCAACAGTTGCCCAGCTGTCGCCCGGCACAGACCAGCTTCGCGACACACGCCGGAGCCACCGTTCCTCAACACCCGCCATCAGCGGTCAGACGTTATCATCACGATGGACTCGGTAAGATCGTCGATGTGCATGTCTGGTCGATCGGCGACTATTTGATCCACCGCTTCAATCGCGAGCTCGGCACGGGACGCGTCGTCGCCATCGAAGGGCGTGTCCTGGTCGTAGAGTTTCCGCACACTGGCGCGACGCTGCGGCTGGCCTCGGGCAGCGATGCGCTCGTTCCGGAATCCGAGCATGCTCGCCGCCGCGACCGATCGCTGCTCGAGCGACTGATTGCGAACGACGTCGACGAAACCGAAGACTTCCTGACGCGGCTCGACGTGCTGCGCCTGCTCGCGACGCGCGAGGCGGGCGGACTCGGATCGTTTCTCGGCGGCCGCGTCGGGCTGTTCCCGCATCAACTGCACGTCGCGGAGCGCGCGACGGCACGCATGCCGGTGCGGTGGCTGCTCGCCGACGAAGTGGGGCTCGGCAAGACGATCGAAGCCGCCCTGATCATGAACCGGCTGCTGCACACGCAGCAGATCGAGCGGTGCCTGGTCGTCGCGCCCGAGGCGCTGACGGTGCAGTGGCTCGGCGAGTTGTGGCGCAAGTATCACCACGTGTTCACGCTCCTGGACCGGCCGCGCCTGGCCGACGTCGCGCGCGACTTCGGCGCCCGCTTCAATCCGTTCGATGCCCATCGCCGCGCCGTGATCGCACTGGAGACGCTGGTCGAACAGCCCGATTTGACGGGACAGGCGGCGGCCGCAGGGATCGACCTGCTCGTGATCGACGAGGCCCAGCATCTGAGGCGCCCGCCCGGGCATCCTGGCGAGCCGGGATATCGCGCGCTTGCACCGATCGCGGCGCTCGGGCGCCACATGCTGCTCCTCAGCGCGACGCCGCTCGAGGATGATGCCCACGGGTTCTTCCGGCTGCTGCAGTTGCTGCGGCCCGAGGAGTTTCCCGAGGGACTGGATGTCGAGGCGCGGCTTCGCTCAGGCGTGCCGCTGCCGCCGTGCACCAGCTCGACACGTCGGGCCGACATCGGCGGGCTGCCGCCGCGCGTGCCTGTTGCAGTCGATCTTCTGCCTGACGCCTTCGGCCGACGTGCTCCGGCCGACGACGCCGAGGCGTCCGAAGGGAACGGAATCGACGGGGCGGCTGCAGGAATGATCTCGTTGCCGGTCCGCCTGCCGAACCCGATCGGCCCGCGCCACGATCCGGTTGCCTGTCGACGGGCGCTCGATCGCATTCGGCGGGCGCTGGCATCGGGGGCGGCGTTGAAGGCAGTGCTCGGGCCGGACGAGATCGATCTGCGGCAGCAGGCGGAGGCCATGGATCGAGCGGATCCACGCCTCTCGTGGCTGCTGACGCAGGCCAGGCGCTGGCGGCGGGCCGGCGAGAAGACGCTCGTGTTCGTGGCCCATCGGGAAACGCTCGACGTGCTGCGCGACGCCCTCAGCGCGCGAGCGCAGCTCGCCAGCGGCGTCTTCCACGAGGAGCTGTCGGCGGCACGCCGCGACACCGAGGTCGCGCGATTTCGTGAGACAGATGGGCCGAGCATCCTCGTGTCGACCGAAGCCGGAGGCGAAGGCCGCAACTTCGAGTTCTGTCATCGCCTCGTGCTCTACGACCTGCCCTGGAAACCATCGATAGTTGAACAGCGCATCGGACGCCTGGATCGCATCGGCCGGCGCATCCCGGTTGAAATCGTCTACTTCCGGCCGGCCGCGGGGATCGGCGCCGATGTCGTCCGGATCTTCGAGCGGCTCGGACTGTTCCGCGAGCCGATGGCCGGCGTCGAGCCCGAGCTCGCGCAGGTCGAGCGCGCGCTCGAGAAGGTCGCGCTCGCACCGGACGGGCCGCTATCCGATGCGCAGGTCGAGCAGATGATTGCCGACGCGCAGGCGGCGCGCAAGCGGATCCACGAGGCGGCATATCAGCAGCTCCATCGGGATCGATACCGGGCCGAGCTGGGGCCATCGATTCTCGCACGCGTTCCGGAAGGGCTCGACGCGCTGATGGAGCGCGTCGTCGTCAACGCCGCCGCGCGCCTTGGCTTCCACATCGAGCAGGTGCGCGGCCGTCACGCCTTCGCCATCGAACTCGGCAACGAGGCCATCGTCGACAGCCTGCCGGGCGTACCGGGCGGGTCGTCCTTCGTCGGATCGTTCGACCGCGAATACGCGGTCGAGAACGAGACCATCGACTTCTTCGCATCGGGACATCCGCTGGTTGAAGGATTGCTGGCGCACTTCGAGGACGACGCGAAAGGGCGCGTCGCGCGGCTGGAAGTACAGATTCCCGGCCAGCACGGGAACGGGCTCGTCGCGATCTTCAAGGATGGTCCGGCGTTCGAGGTCGTCGCGTTCGACGCGGAGGGACACGCGCGGCCGGAGTGGGCGGATGCCTTCCGCCGTGGGCCGCCCGCTGCGCTCAGGATGACCGCCGACAGTGCGGCGGTGCAGGACTGGTCCGCGCTCGCGGCGCGAGTGGCGCCTCTGCTCGGGAGTCGCCGGCCGCATGCGATCGCGGCGGTGGCGATCCGAAGCTAGTAGGATGAGCCTTGTGTCTCAATGTTCGTGGCAGAGCGATTGCACGAGACGCTGGTCGATGTGCCGGGCGGCGACGGCGAGACAATCCTCGCGATGCTCGCCTCCACGTGCTCGTCGGTAGAATTACCCTCATGGCCGGCCGCCAGTGCTACCACTGCAAGCAGTGGATAGAGGAAGGGGAACCGCACGACTGCTGGACGACAACGGAAGCCGCGCTGACGCAGGATCTTTCCGACGACTTGCGTGACGCCTGGGATCGGCTGCGTGAGACCGCCGTGGAATTCGGCGAGCAGCGAATCTACGCGTCGCACAAATCGATCATGTTCGCGCGCAAGTCCTGCTACTTCTTCGTGCGGCCGAAAAGAAGCTATCTCGAAGTCTGCGTCTTCCTTCCG
Organism: Vicinamibacterales bacterium; assembly: GCA_050744685.1. Taxonomy (GTDB): domain Bacteria; phylum Acidobacteriota; class Vicinamibacteria; order Vicinamibacterales; family 2-12-FULL-66-21; genus JACCXG01. The sequence continues at coordinate 11,900 of JBOGIX010000586.1, forward strand.
CGCGCGATCAACGCATCCCAGGTCCGGCGCATCGAGCCCGCGTCGAAATCCAAGCTCGTGCACTTCCTCCGCGTCCAGCACCGCGATGAAGTGGAGCCGCCCATCACAGACTGGCTGCAGGAGGCCTACGAGCTGGCAGGCGCACCGGCGGTCGGGCCTGGGGCTCCTGCACAACCGGAACGGAACACTCGAAAGAAGGGGGCGACGCGGCAGGCCGCGGCCAAGTCGACCAGGAAAACTACGACCCGCCGAAAACGTGGCAGTGCGAGTCGCGGCACGACGGTGAGGAAGAGTCGACGCTAGTCCGGGAGATCCGGCAGTGTGCGAGCCCACACAGCCTCGTCTCCCGGCCTCGCAGCGCATTACCTCGCAGACGACGGCGGGACCATCCCCTTGAGGCGCATGTAGGTGACGATGTTGCCGTAGTGCTCGAAGTCGTGGGCGTTGTTGAACGCCAGGATGCCGAGGCGCGTGTGCGAGCCGGGCAGGAAGAACTTGACCGTCTCGTTCGCACGCGCACCCGTCAGGCCCGAAAACGCCGACTCGCAGAACTTGAACGACGCCTCCAACGCCTCCGCAAGATCCTTCTTCGTCGTCTTGCTCTTCTCGATCCCGGTCATCGTCGGCTTCTCGCCGCTCGCCGCGGAGCAGATCATGAAGTTGGCGTCGGCAATGTGCCCGAACAGCGCGCCCGTCGATCTGACGTCCGGCGTCGGTTTGAAGGCGTACATGTCCTCGGGGATCTGTGCCGCCGCCTTCAGGATGTTTCCCTTGAGGAGATCGAACGTCCCCTTGATGCTCGCGACGGTCGGGTCGGCCGCCTGAGCAGCCGGCGCCGCCGCCGTCAGCGCGAGCACGGCACCAGTCAGTAATACATGCAACATTCCAAGCTTCCTGATTACGTGTGTGTCGAACGTACGCCGGCAGGCCGGCACGTCCGGACGTGTCCCAGCCATTATCGCGGAGAGTTGATGTTCTGGCGACGCAAAGTCCTCGCGGGTGTGTTGCGAAACGACAGACACCGCAGTCCCCCTGCGCCCCGCGGCAACGATCGTCTGCCCGTCGGCGAGCATCTGCCGCCGAA
>JBOGIX010000587.1:0-6933 GCA_050744685.1 Vicinamibacterales bacterium
ACATAGAGGTACTCACGATCGTACAGGAGCGTGACGTCGGTTCGGTCAGTGGGAGGCGCACCTTGTTCGGGCTGGCGCTGCGTCAGCTCTCCGATGGTCGGGGCCGCGCGCCAGATCGGCTCGTCCAGCACGCCATCGATCGTGATGGCGTCGCTCGTGGACGTCACGACGGCGGATTTCGGCCCGGCCTCTGGGATCGTCGGTTGCTGGGGTGGAGCGGCGCTCGCCGTTGACACGGTGAGCCACCCGGACAAACAGGCCGCGGCAAGCGGCACGAAGCGCGTCATCGTGTGTGGAAAAGTGTATCAGCACCGCCTGGACAGCCGGATCTTGGTGAGCCGCGAGCCCGTGGCGAGACTCGAGTGGGCCAGGTGTGACGTCAAACTCTGGGCTTAACCGCCATCGATCCGCGCTGACGAGACGCACAGCTTCCGAAAAGCGGCAGCGCATCGTCGCGCCCGTCAGGGCGGTGCAACTACTTGCGCGGGGCGTCGAAGGGACTTTTCGAGCTCGGACGCGTCGCGCCTTTCCGCGGCCGGCGGACCACTCTCACCTTCCCGCTGCTTCCGCCGCCGCAGAAGAACCGATCGCCGCCATCGGACTCGAGCCCGGACACACCAACGCCGGGCGGCATCTCGAGCCGCTCCAGAACCTCGCCGGTCCGAGGATCGACGCGCCGCACATCGCTCTCGTCCCCTTCCCAGGTGCCGTGCCAGAGCTCTCCCTCGACCCAGGTCACGCCGGTGACGAAGCGGTTGGACTCGATCGTGCGGAGAATCTCCCCGGTGTCCGGATCGACTTGATGGATCTTCCGTTCTCGATACTGTCCTACCCAGAGCGTGCCTTCGGCCCATGCGAGCCCCGAGTCGCCGCCGCCTCCGGGCGCCGGGATCGTGGCGAGCACGCGCCCCGTCTTCGGATCGATCTTCTGGATGCGATCCTCGGCGAGCTGAAAGAGGTGCTCGCCGTCGAAGGCCGTTCCTGCGTGTGCGGCGACATCGATCGAGCGCAGCGTCTTGCCGCTTCCGGGATCGATGGCGTTCAGCCGGTCTCCGGCAGCGAACCAGAGTTGCCGACCGTCGTAGGTGACGCCATGCACGCGCTCGACATCCGGGAAGGGTCCATATTCACGGACGATTTCTGCGGCTGATCGGCTCATGCCTCCATCCTAGTCAATCGGCAGCGGAGCGGGGAGTAACAACGTCGTCGTGAATCCCGGTGCCGGCCTGCCCGGGCGCGATGGATGCGCCGTCGCGGACGAGCTGACCGGCTTCCCGCAGGACATCGACAGGATCGATCTAACCCTGAGCGCTTACCTGACCGTTAGTGCCTCGGTGCTGCAGACCCGCACGCAGACGACTGTGGCCCCAACGATTTCGGCGCTCGCCGGCTCCGTCGGAGCGATTCGCGCCCGAGTTTCTAAAGAAATTACCGCCAGGCGGCAGAGTCCTCTGGGCGACCATGAACCGACCGTCCGTCGGCTCGAAGATGCAACAGTCCGCGGGCTTGCCGACGCCGAGCGTCAGCTCGACTCGTGTGCGTCGTTCGCAACGCAGACCCGATATGATGACGCGTTCATCGCGTGCACGCAGAGCGAACGGAGCCTGCAGGCGGCGCAGTCGTTACTCCGTTCGCTGCAGTCCACGTTGAATCCGCCGCCGCGCTGATCTCGCGCCCGCACCTCACGCAGGGCCGCCGATAGCAGGCGGGACCGATCATGGTCCGGCGCGACACACTCGACCGACGGCTTACGACCGTGGCTTCCGCTCCGGCGCGGAAGCCACGTCATCCGCATCGAGGCGACACCGCAGCCACATTTGCGCGTTACGACGATACTGTCCAGCGCCGGCCACTCCGCGAGCCAGGTTCCGGAATAGACGAGCGGCCCCGCCGGCGCCCGGCGTGCGGCAGCAGTGAGCTGATGCTACCGGCGTCGAGCCGTCCGCGGGCGCCGCACGACTCTGACCTTTCCGCTCCCTCCGCCTCCGCAGAAGAACCGGTCGCCGCCATCGGAATCGAGACCCGACACGCCGACTCCGGGCGGCATCTCGAGCCTCGCGTAGGTCACGCCGTTCACCTGGTCGACACCCTGGAAAGGTCCGTACTCACCGACGATTTCAGCGTTCGCCTTGGTTGTTCGAGTCATGCTGCCAGCTAATCAAATCGGCAGCGGACCAGGGAGTACCAAAGTCGTCGTGAATCCCCGCCCGAGTCACGGTAGCCGCACGCGGACGTTGCCGCCGCGCAGCACTCCTCCCGCTGAGGGCGAGGACCCCACGGTGATCATGAACGCGTCCTCCACGCCCGGCTCGCCCTTGTCGATCACGACCGCGGCGAACGTGCACGGCGTCCTGTTGCGGACGCAGGTGCCCTCGATGGTCGCGACGTGTCCCGCGATCGCGAGCGAGGTGATCGTGACGCTGCGCACTCGTTCCTGCGTCGCCTGATTCACATACTGAACGTGGCCGGCAATCGGAAGGTCGGCCGACTCCCTCTGCACGTTCACCGAAAACGTCCCCACCCGGTTGCCGACGTGCACCGAGCCGCCCCCGCTGATCCGGCCGACCGCTGACGGCGCCGGTGCGACAGCGTCCGTGATTCTGGCCGCGAAGCCGTCGCGGTGCCCGGCGAACGTCTCCTGAAATGCACCGGGCGTCACGGGGAAATTCGTCGAACTGGTAAAGCCCGAAACGTAAGCGGCGGCCCCGGTGTGGCCCACCGTGATGCCACCTCCGAAATCGGCGTCATTGCCTCCGAGATACGTGGAGTAGACGAGCGCAGATCCTGTGGGCGCAAGCTTCGCGACGAAGGTATCGAACAGGCCTCCGCCCGACGTGGACTGGATTGCGCCGGGCGTCACCGGGACGTCCGTCGAGCGCGTGCTGCCGATCACGTGCGCATTGCCGAACGCGTCAATCGCGATGTCGTCACCCCAGTCCTGGTTGCTGCCGCCCAGGTAGGTCGAGTACGCCAGCGATGCTCCCACCGGATCGAGTTTCGTCACGAACGCGTCTGCGTCGCCGACATGCGTTGGTCGGAACGCCGCAGCCGTTGTCGGAAAGTCGGTGCTCTGCGTACCGCCCGTGACGTACGCGTGCCCGGCCGCGTCCACCGCGATGCCGGAGCCGAACTCATGGTGACTGCCTTCGAGGTAGGTGGAATACGCCAGCGCGGAACCCGAGGTGTTCAACTTCGTCACGAACGCGGACTCGCTGAGCCCGCCGCCGGTACGCTGAAATGCGCCATCGGTGGTCGGCAGATCCTGCGAGCGCGTGCCACCCGTCAGATATGCGTTGCCAGGCGCATCCACCGCGATCGAGATGCCATACTCCTGGTTCGTGCCGCCGAAATAGGTGGAATAGACGGGCGCTGACCCTGTCGGTGTGAGCCTGGTGACGAATGCGTCGTAGCGCGACGGCGTGAAAACAGGAGGTGCGGGCAGGCCGTTGCTTGGCCCCGCCTGCCATGCGCCTGGAGTGGTGGGGAAATCCGCTGAAAGCGTGGCACCGGCCACGTAGGCGTGCCCTGTCGAATCGATCGCCAGGCCCTGGCCCGCATCAGTGTCGCCGCCCCCGAGAAACGTGGCATAAATGAGACCCGAGCCGGAGGAATTGAGCTTCGCCGCGAACGCATCGGAGGTCCCGCCGGAATAACTGACCTGGAACGCACCCGCTGTCGTGGGGAAGTCGGCAGAGTGTGTCACGCCGACGATGAACGCGTTGCCAAGCGAATCGACCGCGATCGCCGTCCCGGCCTCGCTCCCGCTGCCGCCGACATACGTCGAGTACGCCGGCGTGCCGTTCGGATCGAGCTTGGTGACGAAGACATCGTTGACACCCGCGAGCGTGCCCTGAAACGCGCCGGGGGTCGTCGGAAAGTCTGCCGAATCGGTCTCGCCGATCACGTAGGCATTCCCCTGCGAGTCCACAGCGATGTCGGCGATGGCCTCGAGCCCCGAACGTCCGAGATACGTCGAATACGAAAGCACCGGGTCGATAACGAGCGGTGTCGCAGCATCGTAGGCGCCGACCTCGAACGCGGCGCGGCCCGCGTCGCGCAGAATCCATCGCCCCTCGACGGGGACCCGGCCGCGGGCGGCCTGCTGGTACAGCACCGGCTTGCGCAGCCGCACCTCTCGTCCTTCCACCTGCCCGACCAGATCCCCGGCCGCCTCCAGCCTCAGGTCGACACCGTCGAAGGCCAGCGCAATCGATTCCGGGCTTGCCCCTGGCGCGACGATGAAGTCGTATTCGAGCTCGCTGTCGTTGGCGTAATACAGCAGGTCGATGCCGGGATACACATCCTGATAGCGGACGCGCCCGTAGGCGGCAACGTTCTGCCGCCACCGATCTCGATCGTCGCCGACAAGGTAATTGATCCTTCCAGGCAGCCGATCAACTCCTTCGATCGAGACACCCTCACGCGCACCGAGCAGCGTCATGCGAACGGCAACGTAGCGGTCACGGACATCTGCTGAAGGAGCAGGCCACGGCTCGGACGACATGGGACGCCGACCGTGGGTGATGGGTTGGGCACGGGGGAGTGCGAGAACGGCCGCGGTCCCGGTGAGAAACAGCGTGGATCCGCTTCGTCCGCGGGCGATGAACTTCACTTGCGCATCCATCTGGCCGACATTGGGTTCGAATCGCAGGGGAAGGGTGTCGTATGCCGCGCGAACCTGGGCGTCGGTGAGAAGCCGGCCGACGGCGGGTGGTCCCGGCTGTGCGCCTCCGATCGAAGACAGGGTGATGATGAGTGCGGCAGTCGAGATCGAGAGGCGGTTCATGGTCGCTCCTTCACCCGCAATCGTGTCCGTGAGGTGCGCCTGCGGCAGTACCGACAGCTCGCACGCGGCGCATGTTCATCTTTCTTTAGGGTGGGCGGAAGCCTAGCACATGCGTGGGAAAGTCCACCTCGACGGTATGCCGAGGTCGATCCGATGCCGCGTTCGTCGCGTGCACGCAGAGCGAACGGAGCTTGCTGGCTGCGCAGTGTTCGCTGCAGACGAGGGACTCACAACCGTGGCTTCCGCTCAGTGTCCGGAAGCCACGTCCGGAAGACTCCGTACTCCCTGACGATTCGGTCCGCTCCGGTTGTTCGCTTCAGGCAGCCAGCTCAGTCAATCGGCAGCGGAGCAGGCAGCAACAAAGTCGTCGTGAATCCCGGCAAGGACGGGGTCATCCATCGACGCGCCCGGCCGCGACCGAACGAGTGCACCGTGCCTGCGGCCGCGAGCGAATCGAGGGCGCGCTGCACCGTGCGCTGACTGGCTCCGAGCGCGAGCGCCAGGGCCGAGCTCGACCACGACTCTCCGTCGGTGAGGAAGGCGAGCACCGCCGCATGCTCCTTGGCGACGTCGATCGGCCACGCCAGCACGACGACCTCGCGCGAACGACGCGGTGCCAGCACGAACCCTCGTTTCGTCGCGCTCACATCCGCCAGCGTTCGCAGCACCCGACGAAGCCGCCCGACTTCGACCCGCAGGCGCGCGCGATGTGATTCGTCGGCGTGCCGCGCGCCGAATGCCCGCGCCACGAGCGTCTCCCTCGGGACATCTGCGGGCCATGCTTCGCCAAGCGCGCGCGCGAGTGCGAACAACACCGGCCGCATCGCGAGCGAGACGATCTTGCGTGCGTCGCGCACGACATGACGGCACGCGTCCACGACGAGCGCTTTCGACGCCAGCAACGTTTCGACCTCCTCGAGCAGCACAAGGCGCTCCTCGCCGCCGGCAATCACGCGAGCCGCTGGAGTCTTCAGCACACGGGATGCGCTCTCCACCTCCGCGGTCAACGCAGGGATGCGCGCCTGGTGCGCGGTGCGCGCCGCACGTGCGAGCGCAACGCGTGCCTCCTTCGTGCGCAGGCGTCGCATCGCGATCCCCGCAACGACCAGCTCGTGGGCGGTCCTCGACGCCGCCGGGAAGAGCGTCGGATCGAGTCCCGCGAGCGTACGCTCGGCCTCGTCGAAGCGCCCCATGAGGAGGAGACGCCGGATCTCGAGATGCCGCGCATGCGCGGCATTGAGATGGTCGCCATGCGCTTCGAGCGTCGCTCGCGCCGCATCGAGCGCCGTCGCAGGCCAGCCCAGGTCGCGCGACACGAGTGCGATCTCGGCCTCTGCGACGACGCACCTCGCCCGGGCGACGACCTCGTTCGGACCGAAGGCACGCGCCGCACGTCGCAGGAGTTCCCTGGCTCGAACGAGATCGCCGAGCTGCGCCATCGCGATACCTCGAAGCGCGAGGCCCGCCGCATCGTTGCGCAGAGCGACGCGCTTCAGTGCGCCCAGCGGATCACCGTCGGCGAGCGCCCGCGCCGCGGCGGTGATCAGCGAGTCCACATTTCACCGGGGTGGTTCGTACCCAGGCCCGCCCTGGAGGTTCGCTTGCAGCACGACTGGTCCACGGAATCCTGACACACTTGTCACTCCCGTCATCAGATAGCCCCGCGCTAAATCTACCTCATGACGATGACGCAGCAGGACGTATCCGGAACAGACCGAACCACGAACGACACTCGACCAAGGGAGCACACGATGACGGGACACGCAATCGGTACTCGTGAAGAATGGTTGGCAGCCCGGCTTGCGCTGCTCGATGCCGAGAAGGAGCTCACGCGCCGCAGCGACGACGTGGCGCGGCTGCGGCAACAACTGCCCTGGGTGCGGATCGACAAGGAGTATCCGTTCGAAACGGACGCAGGGCACGTCTCGCTCGCCGATCTCTTCCAGGGACGCTCGCAGCTCCTCGTCTATCATTTCATGTTCGGGCCCGACTACACGGCGGGCTGCCCCTCCTGCTCGGCAATCGCCGACGGCTTCAACGGGTTCACCGCGCACCTCGCCAACCACGACGTGACGCTGTGGGCGGTCTCGCGCGCGCCGCTCGCGAAGCTGCAGGCCTTCAAGCGCCGCATGGACTGGACTTTCCCG
>JBOGIX010000588.1:0-2427 GCA_050744685.1 Vicinamibacterales bacterium
GGGTACATGTAGCCGTCCGCGAACGAATAGGCATGAGGGAACACGCGGTCCGTCTCCGTGTTGTGCGGCATGTGTTCCTGGATGCCGAAGTTGTGCACGCTCAGATCGAAATGGAGCGCGGCAGCCATGGCCACCGGGCTGAGGTCGGTCGCGCCGTGGCAGCCGGTGCGCACGTGGTGCAGCTCCGCCAGCGCGGCGATCTTGCGCAGATGGCTGATCCCTCCGGCATGCGTCACCGTCGTCCGGATGTAGTCGATGAGCTGTTCCTCGATGAGCCGCTGGCAGTCGAAGATGGTGTTGAACACTTCGCCGACGGCGATCGGCGTGGTGGTGTGATGGCGGATGACGCGGTAGGACTCCTGCAGCTCCGCCGGCACCGGGTCCTCCATCCAGAACAGCCGATACGGTTCGAGCGACTTGCCGAGCGCACCCGCTTCGATTGGCGTCAGTCGATGGTGCACGTCGTGGAGCAGGTGCAGGTCATAGCCGAGCTCGCGCCTGAGCCGCTCGAACACCAAAGGGACGAAGTCGAGATACCGTTCGCTGCTCCAGACGGTCTCGAGCGGGCGGTCCTTTTCTGCCGGTTCGTACGGTTTGTCCCCCTTGGCGATGCCGTACGCATGCTCGAGCCCGGGAATGCCGCACTGCGCGCGAATGGCCGTGTAGCCCAGTCGCGCATGGTGCGCGACCGCGTCGACCGTATCCTCCAGAGTCCTGCCGTTGGCGTGCGCGTACACCAGAACACGGTCGCGCGAGGCGCCGCCGAGGAGCTGGTAGACCGGCGCGTTCATGGTCTTGCCGCAGATATCCCAGAGCGCCATGTCGACGGCGGCAATGGCCGCCATGGTGACCGGACCGCGACGCCAATACGCGCCCTTGTACAGGTACTGCCATGTGTCCTCGATGCGCCGCGCGTCCCGGCCGATCAGCAAGGGCACGACGTGCTCGCTCAGATAACTGGCGACGCTCAGCTCGCGGCCGTTCAGCGTGGCGTCGCCAAGTCCATGGACGCCGTCTTCCGTGACGAGCTTCAGCGTCACGAAATTCCGGCCGGGACAGCAGACGATTACCCGGGCATCGACGATGCGCACGTCGACTCGCTTACTTCCGAAGCTCCGACAGCGCGATCGTCGCGCCCTTGCGGTCCTTGCTCAGCTGCGCGGCGGTCATGAACTCGAAGACCTCCACCGTCTCCTCGACGTCCACGGGTGAACGGCCGGTGTGGAAGAACTCGGCGACCGCCTGGAGCAGCCCCTCGTATCCGCCTTCCCGCGAGGTGCTCACCGACCCTTTCTCGCCGGTCACGGTGAGCAGCGGGAGCGAGGGATCGTTTTTCGGAATGCCGTGATAGACGCCGATGCGCCCGTCCTTCCAGGTGCAGGTCGTGACGTCGGCGGCCCCCTCCATCTTGCGGACCAGCGTCGTGCACCCTCTCCCCATCACCTCATACAGCGCCTCCACGCCGTGAATGCCGTAGTAGAACAGGTCCGGATGGAACTCGATCTTGTTGAGCACGTAGTTGGCCCGGACCCGCGTGACCTTGCCAACACCCGCGTTCTCGCGGAGCCGCGCCAGCTCGGGCTGGAAACGCACGCTCGACGCGCTGAAGAAGGGCGTTCCCGTCTCTTTCGACAGCTGGACGATGCGGTGCACGTCGTCGAGGCTGGCGGCGAGCGGCTTGTCGATGAAGACGCGCTTCTTTGCTTTGAACACCGGCGTGACCTGCGCGAGGTGCGGCCGGCCGTCCACGCTGGTCAGCAGGACGACGTCGACCTTGCTGAGGAGCGTGTCGATGCTGTCCACGATCTCCACGCCGGCCTCGCTGATGGTCTTCGCAAACCCCTCGAGGCGATTGGCGCTGATTGGCAGGTCCGGGCTGCCGCCCTTGTAGGCGGCGACGACCTTCACCTTCCACTCGGGATGCGAGTTGAGGCTCTTGGTGAACTGCGGCACGTGCGAGGTGTCGGTGCCGATGATCCCCGCGCGCAGCTCGCGCGTCGCCCACGAAGGGGCCGTTGCCTTTTGCTGTGCATGGAACGACGATCCGAAGGTGACCCACAGGGCCGCAAGCCCCAACACCACTCTCGCCAGCGCAGTCATTGTCTTCTCCTGACCGCCGCGTGTGCGCGCGGCGGATCGCGTGTGACCGATTGTCAACCTGTTCCTCGCGGCCGGCCTGTAGCCGCAATCGCGTACGTCTTGCGGCAGTCATCCTCGGGCCGCAATCGCCTGGCCGCCGCAGGACTCGCGGATGACCAGGTGCGGCGGGATGATCACGCGCCGGGTGGGCGCGCCGCCGTTCTCCTGGCCTGGCGTCAGCAGCAGCTCCGCCGCCTGGCGTCCCAGGTCCGCGCGCGACCAGCTGACGGTCGTGAGGGGTACCTTCAGCATGTCGCCGAGCGCGATGTCGCCGACGCCGACCAGCGC
>JBOGIX010000589.1:0-2736 GCA_050744685.1 Vicinamibacterales bacterium
GCTCGAGGCCTGGGCGCTCGGCCGCCCGGTCCTCGCCAACGGGCGATGCGACGTGCTGAAGGGACAGTGCATCCGCAGCAATGCCGGGCTGTACTACGAGAGTTACGAGGAGTTCGCGGAAGCGCTCTTCTCGCTCGAGTCGAACGGACCGCTGCACGCGCGCCTGGGGCAGAACGGGCGCGAGTACTTCCGCCGCCACTACAGCTGGCCGGTCATCGAGCGCAAGTATCTCGACATGCTCGCGCAGATCGGCCGCGAGGCCGGCGGCGCCAGAACGATCGAGCCGGTGCCCGGCTGGTTCGAACGGCGCCGGCGGAACATCCCGCCAGCGGAGGCCGTCCTCGCGACACTGCCCTCGGGCCCTGCCCTGGCCGATCAGACGACCGCATGAGCAGCCGACCCCGCGTGCACCAGGTGCTCGCCACGCTCGGCTACGGCGACGCCATCGGGCATGAAGTGCTCGGCATCCAGCGCGCGCTCCGGTCCGCCGGCTTCGAGTCGTCCATCTACGTCGAGACCGCCGATCCACGGCTCGAGGATCTCACGTTCGACTACCGCGACATGATCGGCCACATCACCCCGGACGACGTGCTGATCCATCACTTCTCGATCGGATCGCGCGCCTCGCGAACCGCCTACGCGCTGCCCGGGCGCATGGTGCTCGTGTATCACAACATCACGCCTCCCGAGTACTTCATCGGCGTTCACAAGGACCTCGTCAAGCTGTGCTTCCGCGGCCGCCGCGAGCTCACAGCGTATATCGGCCGCTCCGACCTGGCGCTCGGCGACTCGGAGTACAACCGCGTGGAGCTCTCGTCGCTCGGGTTCGGCGACACCGGCGTGCTGCCGGTCGTGCCCGATTTCTCGCACCTCGACGTGCGGCCCGATCGCGCGCTCGCCGGCCGGTTCGACGATGCCTGGACCAACGTGATGTTCGTCGGCCGTGTGATTCCGAACAAGAAGTTCGAAGACGTGATTCGCACGTTTCACGCCTACCGCACGCGGCACAACCCGCGCTCGAGGCTCCTGCTCGTCGGCTCGCACAGCGGCTTCGAGCGGTACCTCGAGATGCTGCACGCGCTGATCGCCAGGCTGGGAACGCCCGACGTGCACTTCCTCGGACACGTGTCGAACGAGGAGTTGTCGGCGCTCTACGACGTCGCCGACGTGTTCCTGTGCGCGAGCGAGCACGAGGGATTCTGCGTGCCGATCGTCGAAGCCTTCTACAAGCAGGTCCCCGTGATCGCCTACCGCTCGACGGCGGTTCCAGCGACGATGGACGGAGCGGGTGTGCTGTACGACACGAAGGAGCCGGGCGAGGTGGCACGCCTGGTGGACGCCGTGGCCGGCGACCCCGCGATTGAACGGGTGATCGTCGCCGCGCAGGACGCCGCCCTCGATCGGCTGCGCGCGCGCGACTTCGCGGGCTCGCTTCTCGGCTACGTGGACGCGGTGCTGCGGCGTCCGCCGCGCCCGGCGCCGGAAGTGGCCTTCGATTTCTGGGCCCAGTTCGAGCAGTTCGAGCGGCTGGAGGAGCTGCGGCAGTACCGGCCGGCCCTCTTCAAGGCGCTGCCGCCCGGGCCATGATCATCAACCAGTGGGTACCGGCCGCGCACCGCGGCGATGCCATCGGCGACAGCGCGCGGCGCGTCCGCGACATGCTGCGCGCCGCCGGGCACACGTCCGACATCTTCGCGCTCACGATAGACGACGAGCTGCGCGGGGACGTCCGCTCGTTCTCGGAAGCGGAGGCGCGGCGCGGGCAGATCACGATCTTCCATTTCGCGCTGCCCTCGCCGATGACGAGCGCGTTCGCCTCGCTCGGCGGCATTCGCGTGCTGCAGTATCACAACATCACGCCGGCGGCGTTCTTCGCGCCCTATCACGCGGGGATGTTCCGGCTCGCCGCGCTCGGGCGGCAGGAGCTGCGCTCGCTCGCCGGCAAGGTCGATCTGGCGCTCGGCGATTCGGAGTTCAACCGCCAGGAGCTCGAGGCGCTGGGGTTCGGCCGGACCGGGGTCATGCCGATCGCGGTCGACACCGAACGCATCACGTCGGCGCCGCGGCGCCCCGCGCTCGAACGCATCCTCGGCGATGGCCTGATCAACATCCTCTTCGTCGGGCGGATCGTCCCCAACAAGAAGATCGAGGACCATATCAGGCTGGCTGAAGTCTACAAGCGCTATATCGACAGCTACTATCGCTTCGTGTTCGTGGGCCGCTACGATGGGCTGCCGCGCTATCACGCCACGATCCGCGCGCTGATCAAGCAGTACCGGATGCTGCCGGAGCGGTTCGTCTTCGCCGGCGGCGTGCCGGACGAGGACCTCGGCGCGTACTATCGCTGGGCGGATGCCTACGTGTCGTTGAGCGAGCACGAAGGGTTCTGCGTTCCGCTCGTCGAAGCGATGGCCGCAGACGTGCCGGTGCTCGCTTACGCCGCCGGCGCGGTGCCGGAGACGCTCGGGGGCGCCGGGGTGCTGTTCGCGCCCAAGGATCTCGAGTTCGCCGCCGAGATGCTCGGCACGCTCGTATACGATCGGGAAATGCGCGATCAGGTGATTGCAGGGCAGCGGCGGCGGCTGCGCGACTTCTCGCCGGCGCGAATCGACGGCCGCCTGAAGGCCGTCCTCGCCAGTCTCGGCGCGTGACAGCGAATCGCATGGACAAATGTCACTTTCCAACCAGCGAATTGCGCGCATACAGCGTGGCTTCCGGCTTCAGCCGGAAGGCTGC
>JBOGIX010000590.1:0-6770 GCA_050744685.1 Vicinamibacterales bacterium
GTGCTGCAGGAATTCCTCAACGAACCATGGGTCGACATTCACGGCTACCAGAGCGGGCACGGCGACGACGACCGCACGCTGCGCTGGATGACGGACGGGCCGCCGTCGCGCGACTGGAAGACAACGCCCGTGCGTCCGTTCCTCAATCTCGAACCGCCCTACGAGCACCACATCGCGTATCAGTCGAAGAAGCCGATCGCGCCGCACACCGTGCGGCGTGCCGTCTACTGGAGCCTGCTCAACGCGCCTCCAGCCGGCGTGACCTACGGCGGACACGGCGTGTGGGGCTGGGACGATGGCACGAAGACACCGACCGATCACGCGGGCAGCGGCGTGCCGTTGCCATGGCGGAAGGCGCTGGTCATGCCGGGCGCCGAACAGATGGCGCACGTCGCGGCCCTGTTCACCTCGATTGATTTCTGGCGGCTGCGTCCGGCGCCTGAAGCGCTCGCCGAACAGCCGGGCACGGCCACGCCGGCGCGGTTCGTCGCCGCGGCCGCAACCGAGTCGCGCGATCTGCTTGTTGCCTACACTCCGGAACCGGGCACCATTGCGCTCGCCGCCGACGCGATGCCGCGAGGCCCGGCGGAATGGCACGACCCGCGCACCGGCGCGCGCACAAAGGCCACCGCCACGCGCGACGGCTCAATCGCGCGCTTCGCCACACCCGGCGAAGGCGATTGGGCGCTCGTCGTCCGAAAGTGATCTCGTCACTGCGCCCCAGGGAACCAACTGGAAACTGGATACCACGAAGAAGACCGGAAACCGGCAACTGGAAACCGAATACCACGATGAAACTGGCAACTGGAAACTGGCAACTGGAAACTACGTAAGGTAGCCTCCCATCAACCGATGCGCATCGACCGCGCCCGCACGCCGGGCGACCTGATCCCCAAACTCGATCGGCTCTTCGACATCTCCGCCGGAAAGGTCCGCGCGCTCGAAGCGGCGTGGCCTGCAGACGCCGGCGCGCCGGTGTTCACCGTCGAGGGGACGTATCAGTCACGCGGCTGGACGGAGTGGACGCAGGGCTTTCAGTTCGGATCGGCGCTGCTGCAGTTCGACGCCACCGGGGATCGCGAGTTTCTCGAGCTCGGGCGCAGTCGGACGGTCGAGCGCATGGCACCGCACCTGACCCACGTCGGTGTGCACGATCATGGCTTCAACAACGTCAGCACCTACGGCGCGCTGTGGCGCCTGGCGCACGAGGGGCGCATCGAGGCGGCGCCGTGGGAAGTGCGCTTCTACGAGCTCGCACTGAAGATCAGCGGGGCGGTGCAGGCCAGGCGATGGACGCGGCTGCCCGACGGCGGATACATCCACTCGTTCAACGGCGCGCATTCCCTGTTCGTCGACACCATCCGGTCGCTGCGCGCACTCGCGCTCGCGCACCGGCTCGGTCATCGCCTCTTCGAGGAACAGGACGTGCCCGTGAACCTGCTCGAGCGCCTCCTGCAGCACGCGCGGGCCACGGCACAGTACGCGATTTACTACGGCGGGGGCCGCGACGCCTACGACATGCGCGGGCGGACCGCACACGAAAGCCTCTTCAACGTCGTCAATGGCACGTACCGCGGGCCGAGCAGCCAGCAAGGCTACTCCCCGTTCACGACGTGGACACGCGGCCTCGCGTGGGCGATGCTGGGCTACGCGGAACAGATTGAATTCATCGCGACGGTGCCCGACGCGGATCTTGCACCATTCGGCGGACGCGGCTCCTTGGACGAGTGGATGCTGGCGGCCGCCCGGGCCACCTGCGACTTCTATATCGAGCGCGGCACGGCCGCGGACGGAATCCCCTACTGGGATACCGGCGCGCCAGGACTCGCGCTGCTCCAGGACTGGGCCGGACGGCCGGCAGATCCGTTCAACGACCACGAGCCGGTAGACAGTTCGGCGGCCGCGATCGCCGCTCAGGGATTGATCAGGTTCGGACATCTTCTGCGACAGCGCGGAGACGATGGTTCGCGGTACGAACAGGCGGGCCTCCAGGTGCTCGAGGTGCTCATCGACGACAGCGGGCCATACCTGTCGACGAACCCCACGCACCAGGGACTGCTCCTGCACTCGGTGTATCACCGGCCCAACGGCTGGGATCACGTGCCGGCCGGCGCACGCATCCCGCGCGGTGAATCGAGTCAATGGGGCGATTATCATCTCCGCGAAGCCGGGGTCCTCGTCAGGCGCATGGCGCTGGACGAGCCGTATCTCACATTTTTTGCAGGGTCGATGTAATCCGTGGCGACGATCGATATTCAACTCGTAACCTCCAATTCCCAACTTCCAACTCCCCCGTCTTCGCGCGTGCTAACGGCGTCGCGCTTCGACGAGGCCTCGCCACAGCGTGTCGTGGAACGGGTTCGACACGCGGCGGCGGGCAACTCCCAAGACATCGTCGTTCGAGAGAGCCGGGTGGAAGGCGTGCGAACCAGCTGTTTGCAGCGACTTCTACCCCGCGCTCTCGAGCCACGTGCCTTGGACGTTGGGAGTTGGGAGTCGGGAGTTGATCCGGCGAGGCGTCAATGAGCGAGCACGGCGAAAAGATCGCGCTCGTCACCGGTGGCACACGCGGCATCGGTCTGGGAATCGCGCGTGCGCTTGCGCGCGAGGGGTGGCGACTGCTCTTGTGCGGCGTGCGTGCCGCCGCCGAGGTCGGCGGCGTGCTCGAGACATTCAACGGACGGGCGGAGTACTTCCGTGCCGACGTCGGCAGCGTCGCGGATCGCGCCGCGCTGGTGGCGGCCGTGGCCGATCGCTTCGGCTCCGTTCATGCCCTCGTCAACAACGCAGGCCGCGCGCCGCGCGTGCGGGCCGACATCCTCGAAGCGACGGAAGAGAACTTCGAGGAGCTGATCCGGATCAACCTGCAGGGCCCCTACTTCCTCACCCAGGCGATCGGCCGCCAGATGACCGCGCGGCGCCAACAGGATCCCGCCTTTTCCGCCGCCATCGTTTTCGTAACGTCGGTCTCGGCCGAGATGGCGTCGCTCGCGCGCGGCGAATACTGCGTCAGCAAGGCCGGCCTGGCGATGGCCACACGCCTGTTCGCGCTGCGCCTGGCGCCCGCGGGGATTCCGGTGTTCGAGGTGCGCCCGGGCATCATCGCCACCGACATGACCGCCGCGGTCCGCGACATGTACGACGCGCGCATCGCGGACGGCCTCGTCCCCGAGAAGCGGTGGGGCCAGCCAGACGATGTTGGACGAATCGTGGCGACGCTGCTCCGAGGCGACATGCCATACGCGACGGGCAGTGTCATCTACGCGGACGGGGGACTCGCGTTACCGCGCCTCTGACTCGCTGTCCGCTGTTCGCTGTTCGTTGTTCCCTGTTCGCTGTCCGCTGCTCTCGGTTCGCGGTTCAGAGTTCTCCGCTGCCTGGCTCGAGTGACGAACGAGGCCAGCCCCAAAGCGTTGCCCCGAAACGAAATGCGAACAACGAACCGCGAACCGCGGGTGTTATGCTGGGTGGTCCCGAGCCATGGCTACCCGCACACGTGTCCTCAGGTCCGAGGCAGCACATACTACCCGCCGCACGTCGTCGCTTCACCTGCCGGTCGACAAGCCGGGTCAGATGCTGGCGTTCAATCAGCTCATCGCGAGTCCCGAGACCGGGCTGCGGTATCGGATCGGGCGGATGCTCGGGCAGGGCGGCTTCGGGCAGGTCTACCTCGCGCAGCGGATCGGCAATTCGTCGACGGTGCCGGGGGAGGTATGCATCAAGGTCAGCGACAGCATCGACGGCTGGGTGCGCGAAGCGTACTTCGGCAAGCTGCTCGACGGGCATCCTCGTGCGGTCGGCGTGTACGACATGTTCCCGCTCATGCGCGCAGACGGGCGGGTGCTCTACTATCTCGCGCTCGAGTACGCGTGCTACGGGGATCTCGGCGCCTACCTCGCGCGCGACGGCAAGCGCTGGTCCGAACCTGGCGCGCGGCGCGAGATTGCCGGCATCCTGCAGGTGCTCGGAAAGCTGCATCGCGGCCAGCTGCTCCATCGCGACCTGACGCCGATGAACGTCTTCGTCTGCGAAGGCCGCCGCCTCAAGCTCGGAGACTTCGGCATCGTCCGGCAGCAGAGCGATCGCCGCGGCATCACGGTGCGCACGATGAACGCGTTGACCGCGCCGAGCGACATCATCGCCGGAGCGGCGCCGAAATGGCAGGCTCGAGACGATGTCTATCAGGTGGGACAGCTGCTCGGCATGCTGGTCAAGGGGGATGCGAGGGAACGCCTCCGTACGCACGAAATCCGCATGCTCGACTGCAGCGATCAGCTCAAGGAGATCATCTATCGCTGCATCGGCGAGAGACGGAAGCGCTACGAGAGCGCCGACGAGCTGATCGACGCGCTGCGCACGCCGCCGGCACCGCTGAACCTGGGCGTGCTGCGCACGCTGAAAGGGGTGCATCTCGCGTTCACCGGCATCCTGTCAAAGCCGCGGCGCGAGGCGATCGCGGCCGCGAAGCGCGCCGGCGCTATCGTGCACGGCATGCCGTCCATCCAGACCACGGTGGTCGTCCGGGGCCGGCCAAACGTGCTCCAAGCGGCGGGCCGGGACGGCGGCCTGAAGCTGATGGAGATCAAGCGCCTCCGCGAGAAGGGCTACCGCATCACGCTGCTCGATGAAAAGCGTTTCTGGAAGCTCGTTCGGTGATGGCGTCGGAAGTACAGAAGGCAGGATCATCAGCGGCGCCATCCAGTAAACTGCCTCATGCCCCACGTACCGACGCCTCCGGAGCCCACACCTGAGCCGAGACCGCCGGACGAGCCGATGCCCGAGCCCTCGCCCGAGCCGCCGCCGACCAATCCGATCCCGCAACCTGAACCGCCCATTTGAGACGGTGGCGTGCTCCGCCGTGCGTCGTATCGCCATCGGCGCGCTCGTTCAGGCGAGAGGACACGATTCGGCGGTCAGTGGAACAGCTGAGTGCGGCCCGACGTCTACATCGCGGTGGACGCCCTTCGACAGGACCTCCGGTACGCCTGCCACGCGCTGCTGAACCGGCCCGGGTTCTCCCTGCTGGCGGTGATGACCCTGGCCGTCGGCATCGGCGTCAACACCGTCGCCTTCAGCGCGATCAACGGCCTCTTCCTCAAGCCCATGCGGTTCGACGGGGCCGAAGCGCTCGGTCGAATCCGCAGCATCGGGCGCGAGAACAATGCCTACGGGCACATGTCGCTGCCCGACTTCCACGACCTCGCCCGCGAGAGCCGGACGCTCGAAGCGGTGTTCGCCGAAGCCCGCATGCCGCTCAGCATGAGGGACGCTGGCGGCTCCGGCGACAAGGCGCGGGCCGAACAGGCCTGGAGCCTGCTGGTCTCCACCAACTATCTCTCCGCGATGGGCGCAAAGCCGATCGCGGGACGGCTGTTCACCACTGCCGATGCCTCGGGCTCGGAGCTGACGGCGATTGCGAGCGAGCGATTCTGGAACGAGCGGCTCGGCGGAGGGCCATCGCTTGCTGGCCGAACCGTGACGCTCAACGGACGGATCTTTTCCATCGTTGGCATCATCGGCGACGGGTTCCAGGGCCCCGGCGGATTGTTCGAGCCGCAACTCTGGGTCCCGCTTCAGCGGATCGACGTTCTTGGCTTGCGGCCGGAGTTGCTGACGCGCCGCGAGCAGTGGCTGTCGGTGCTCGGCCGGATGAAACCGGGGGTTACGGCGCCGCAGGCACGAGCGGATCTTCAAGGCGTCGTGGCGCAGCTCGCGGCCGCTCATCCGGCAACGAACGCCGGGCGCGACGTGACATTCGTCCCGGTCACCGAGCTGGTCCCGGAGCTGAAAGGCATCACCGCGGCTGCAGGGATCGCGCTGGCCGTGGTCGGCCTCGTCCTGCTGATTGCATGCTTCAATGTCGCCGGGCTCATGCTGGCGCGCGCGGCCGAACGACAGCGCGAGATGGGCATTCGCGCGGCGCTCGGCGCCGGCCGCGGCCGCATCCTTCGGCAACTGGTCACCGAGGGCCTGCTGCTGGCGTCGATCAGCGGCGTCCTGTCGCTGCTCGTATCGCGATGGAGCGCGGGGCTGCTATCGGCCTTCAGCCTGCCCTCCCCCATCCCGCAGCGCCTGCACATCCCCCTCGACGCCCGGCTCGTGGCATTCACGTTCGGTACGGTCGTCCTGGCTGGAGTGCTACCGGCATTGGTGCCGGCCCTCCAGGCAGCGCGCACCGATCTGCTGCGCACGCTTCGCCGCGAATCGGCGCTCGGCGGCAGGCCCTCGCGGGCACGCAGCGCCTTCGTCGTGGCGCAGGTTGCCGGGTCGACGCTCTTCCTGGCCGCGGCGCTGCTCTTCGTGCGGAGCTTCGTGAACACCGCGAGCGTCTCGCCGGGGTTCGACATCCGGCACACGCTGGTCATGGAGATCGACCCGGCAGCGTATGGGTACGATGCGGAGCGCTCGAGGATGTTTTTCAGCGCGCTCGTCGAGCGCGTGGCCGGGCTTGGCGGCGTCGAACGGGCAGCGCTGGCCGATCGCGTCCCGTTCTACGTCGGCTTTCCGAAGGCCGTCGACATCGCCGCCTCCGGTGAGGACTGCGCCGTGACGAGCTGCCGGACCGCCGTTGCCTACGGCGTGTCTCCAGGGCATTTCGACGCACTCGGCATTCCGCTCCGTGCCGGTCGCGATCTCACCGAACATGAGTACCGCAGCCAGGCACCCGCCGCCATCGTCAGCGAAGCCATGGCTGCGGGCCTCTGGCCGGGCGCCGATCCAATCGGGCGCTCGATGACCGCAGGCAAGGACGCGCGCCGGTTGCAGGTGAT
>JBOGIX010000591.1:0-4737 GCA_050744685.1 Vicinamibacterales bacterium
GCCCGAGCCCGGCCGAAGGCAGCGCCGCCCGTCACGCGCTCAATCAGCAGGCGCTGGTGAATCAGGCGTTCGGCCCGGGCGCACGTTCGCCCGAGGGCGCCGAGGGTGCCGTCGCCGAGAAAGCGCGCCGCGACGCACAGCTCACGAGCTCGAAAGGGTGAACAGGCGCGGCGATTTCAGCCGAGCACAGAGGTGCCATGCCCGCAAATATCGTCGTTCCCGAAGTCGGTGAGTCGATCGTCGACGCGCGTGTCGCGAAGTGGCTGCGGAAGCAGGGTGACGTGGTCGCCGCCGGCGATCCGCTCGTCGAGCTCGAGACCGACAAGATCGATCTCGAAGTGGGCGCGCCGCAGGCGGGTGTGCTCAGCCGCATCGACCGGCAGGACGGCGAGGACGTCAAGGTCGGTGAGGTCCTCGGCGTGATCGACGAGGCTGGCGCCGACCGCCAGAAGCCGGCCGCAGCTGCGGCCCCCGCGCAGGCGGCGGCTGGCGCTGACGGCGGAGCGAGAACCGGAAAGTCGCGGGCGACGCCCGCCGCGAAAAACGCCGCCGAACAGCACGAAGTCGATCTCGCGCGTGTGCAGGGCACCGGCGATGCCGGCCGCGTGATGCGGCGTGACGTCGAACGCGCAGCGACGCCGGCGCCGGCTCCGCCCCCTGCGACCCAGCCCGAGGCGGTTCCACCGCAGCCCGCCCCTTCCCAGGTCCCCGCTGCCGCCGCCCGCGCGTCCGTGCCGGTTTCGGAGAGACCGGTGCAGCGCGGCGAGCGCACCGAGGAACGCGTGCGGATGTCGAAGCGCCGCGCCACGATCGCGAAGCGCCTCGTCGAGGCGCAGAGCACCGCGGCGATGCTCACGACGTTCAACGAAGTGGACATGTCCGCGATGATGGCGCTGCGCGAGCGCCACAAGCAGTCCTTCAAGGAAAAACACGGCGTCGGTCTCGGCATCGCGTCGTTCTTCGTCAAGGCCTCGATCGGCGCCCTGCGCGCGTACCCCCGGCTGAACGCCGAGATCCAGGGGGACGAGATGCTCATGAAGAACTACCACGACATCGGCATGGCCGTCGGCGCCAGCGAAGGTCTGGTGGTTCCGGTGCTGCGCGACGCGGATCGAATGAGCTTCGCGGAGATGGAAAAGCAGATCCGCGACTTCGCCAAACGCGCGGAAGAAGGCACGCTGTCGCTCGCGGATCTCAAGGGAGGCACGTTCACGATTACCAACGGCGGCGTGTTCGGCTCGCTCCTCAGCACGCCGATCCTCAACCCGCCGCAGGTCGGCATCCTCGGGCTGCACAAGATCCAGGAACGGCCGATGGCCGTCAACGGCCAGGTGCAGGTGCGGCCGATGATGTACGTCGCGCTGACCTACGATCACCGCATCGTGGACGGCTCCGAAGCGGTGCGGTTTCTCGTCAGGGTGAAGGAGCTCATCGAGGATCCGGGAGCGCTGCTCCTCGAATAGAACTCCTTCTCGTCGTTTTCGCTTTCCTCGTCATTCCCGCACGATCGACAGGTTGTCGAAGACTCCCCGGGTCAACGTGCTGTTGTTGTGGCTGGTGAGCGCGACGCCGACGAAGGTGTCGAGGTCGAGCGGCAGCGTGACCGAGCCGATCGTGCGCCAGGTGGCGCCGTCCTCCGACGCGTAGCCGGTGAAGGTGTTTCCCGTCCGCCGCAGCCGCAGCCACTCCGGGGCGGCGCCGCTCGTGATGGCGACGTTGCTCGATATCCCGCCAGGCTGCGCCCGGTATTGCATCGCCACGCCCATCGCCGCCGAGACGATCAGCATGACATGCCGCGATCCCGGGTCGTCGCTCTCGCGAAACATCAGGCCGAACTTGGCCCACCGGTGCGTATTCTGGAGCGACTGGACGTGCATCGTGGCCGTCCCGTCCGCCGTCCACCATTCGCGGAAGAAATAGAACGCGTCTGCGGTGCCCCAGATGTCGGCGCCCGAGGCCTCCATCCGGATTGTCGGCGACGAGTTGAAGTCGATCGTACCCGGGACGCCGACGGCGCCGATGTCCGAGCCGACGAACGAGCTGCCCGCGCCTTCGTTCAAGAGGAGGTGACGGAAGCGGGCGGTGGCCAGCGTTCCGTCGACATGGCTGCTGACGGCCAGCCCGACGTTCACTGTCGCCGCGAGTCCGGGCAGTGTATCGCGAGCGATGAGGAGCCACGGCCCATCAACTCGATAGTAGGCGCTGATCAGGGCGCCGCTCCGCTTCAGCATGATGGTCACCGGCGCCGTCAGCGCGGGACCGGCCGTGTGCACGCTGAGGCCGCCCGCGGCCAGCCGCCGTTGGAACGCGATGCCGTTCTCGGTGGTCGGCGTCACGAAGAGCGACGCGTGGCGCGCGCCCGGAGACAGGCCCTCACGGATCATCAGGCCTGCCTTGGTCCAGCGGTGCACGTTCTCCACGCTGGCGACCGTGGCGTGGATCGAGAAGTCTCCCGACACCGGCGTCTGCACGAAGTGGAACTCGTCGGCCCGGTTCCAGATGTCGGCGCCGCTGCCGGTCACGGTGATCTCGGACTGATGCCTGTCGAACACCGAGCTGCCGGGAGTCGCCACGTTGCCGATGTCGCCGTTCGTCCATCCTGGCGGCCCCGGATCCGTGAAACTGAAATCGTAGACGACCGTGTCGGAGCCCTGCGCCCACCCGTCGCTGGCCGTCATGGTGAGCTCGTATCGTTCGGGCTCCACGAAGCGGATGCACCCGACGTTGGAGAAGTGCTCCACCCGCCCCAGCGGATCCGACACGTGGAACGCGAGCAGGTGCCCGTCGGCGTCGGTCGCGCTGCCGCGGAGGTAGATCTCGTTGCCGCCCTGGGTGATCTGGTCGGGACCGGCGTTCACGACCGGCACGCGGTTCGCATGGGGGGCCGCGGCGATCAGCACCTTGCCGTCCGACACGATGAGGTCCGCATGACCGTCGCGGTTCAGATCCGACGTGTTGAGCGAGTTGACGTCGAGCCCGAACTGCTGGCCGGCCTGCGGCGCGTCGGGCTGCTGCGATCCCAAGGCGAACGAGGTCGGGGCGCCGAATGCGCCGTCGCCGCTTCCGGCAAGGATCGACACGCTGTCTGCGCCGGCCATCCACACGCAGCCGTCGTCGAGAATGCGGGCCGAGCGGTTGGCCGTGGCCACATCCAGTCGTTTGTCGCGCGTGAAATCGGCTACCACGACGGCGATCGGGCCGATCTCCGTCGGGTACGTACCGGCGAGCGCGAACATGCCGTCCCCTCCGCCGGTGAACACGTACACGAAGCCATCGTTCGCATAGTCCTGGCCGAGATGCGTCGATCCGGAGACGACGAGATCGAGCGCCCCGTCGCCGTTCAGGTCGCGGGACGTGAGGTCGGACACGGCCGTGGGCGCCGGGATCGTGTTGCGGGTGAACTGAAGCAGGCCGGCGTTCATGTACACGAGCAGCTGCCCGGACGGAGGCTGGTTGAGCGGCACGCCGGGAGCGACGTGCGCGGCCGCGATGTCAACCCGCCCGTCGCCGTCGAAGTCGCCTGTCGTGGCCTGCGTGACGAGGTGCTCGAACGGCAACAGGACCGTCTCCCCGAACGTGAAGTCTCCGCGCCCGGCGAAGACGCCGATGTACCGGGCGGCGCCGAGGTAGATCGGCGCGACGAGATCCCGGTTGCCATCGCCGTTGAAGTCGGCAGTCAGGACGAATCCGTCGCTCGCAACCGCTTCTGATACCTGACGCGCAGCCTGCAGGGTTCCATCGCCGTTGCCGGGCAGCACGACCAGGCCTCCGGAGGGTGACCCGGCAACCACGTCAACGAAACCGTCGCGATTCAGGTCGGCCACCGCCCGGACGCCGCCGTCGGTGTCGGTCAGGAGGGGGGTGCGGAACGTGCCGTCGCCGTTGCCGAGGGCAACCCGGATAAAGGCGCCGTAGTTTGGATCCAGGATGTCGTCGCCACCGCTCGCGAGGTCGGTGATCCCGTCCTCGTTGAAGTCTCCCGGCCACACCTCGCCGAACATCTGCGGCAGCGTGCGCACCGTGGCAAACGGCAGGAGCGGCGCTTGCGCAGTCAGCGGCGGCGACACCTCGATCGTTATCGACAGCAGACCAATCACTCCGAGAAACGCGAACCGGCGCCAGGCGGTGCTCGTCATGATGTGAGACTCCGTGGGATGAAACGCGAATCGTCCCCGAGGTGAAAGGAGTGGTGCCGCCGCCTCCCTAAAAGTGCCAGGAGTTTTCCTGAATTGGATACGGACGCGCGCGAGCCGCCACGACCCGGCGGCGCGCGGTCGTCGCGCTGCGGATTTCATGCCGTCGGTTGTCGCAGGAAGGTGCGATCGGTGGCGAGGGGCGCTCGATGCGAAGACCGGGCGTCGAGGCACGCGCCAGGCCGGGGGATCGAGATGTGTCCTACGAGCGCCCCTTCTTCAGGAGCGCGATCTGCCCGGCGTGATAGACGTCGTGCTGCACGATCCCGTGCAGGAGCGCGTAGAAGGTGACGCCTTCGCCGGTCTCCAGGTTTCGCGGATCGTTCGTTGACGCGAACAGCTGCGCCTCGGGCACCTGACGCGCCGCAGCCATCAACGCCCGGTGGGCCTCGCCGAGCGCGTCGAGTGCCTCGCGCCACCGGTCCGCGTCGTGGCCGGCGGGCCTTGGCCAGTCCCCCTCGGCCGGCTCCCCGGCGGGCGCTCCGCCCAGCCTGCGCCGGGTTTCGTTCTTCCAGGCCGTCATATGGAGGACGAGCTCCCAGAT
>JBOGIX010000592.1:0-1679 GCA_050744685.1 Vicinamibacterales bacterium
GGAATCGTGTGTCATGGTTTTTTCACAACCGCGGAAAGTCTAGCGCCAACCTGCCGATCCACCGTTTTCCGGACGACGCCCGACGCTGGTGCCGCTTGCGTCCCATGCCTGGTCCCACGATCCTCGACCCGCCCTGAAGCTGAACGAAGGCTCCGGTCGTCTTTATCAACAATAGTTTGGGGGCCCTCTGAAGGGCGGTTATACAAACGGCGCCATGGGGCTGCGCCACTGACGCGGGAACCACAGACGCAAGAAGCTGCGTGCTGAAGCCGCCTGCTGAAGCCGCTGCAAGGTGGCCCCTGAGAAGCAAGAGGCCGCCCGCGAAACGCGGAACGTGCCGCAAGGTGGCCCCCTGGCTGCAACAGGCCGCCCGCGAGGACAAGAATGGATTCTGTCTTCCAGCTGCTCTTCAAATATCGGCCCGTCATATTCCAGCAGGGAGAGTTCCGCCTCGTACCGTCCACCGGCTCGTACATCGCCGCTGTGCTCGTCGTCGCGGCCGTAGCGGTCACCATCCTCACTTACCGTGCGGCTCGTGCGCGCGGCGCCACCGGGCGGCACCGGGTCGTGCTGATGTCGCTGCGCGTGGCCACGCTGGCGCTCATGTTGTTCTGCCTCTTCCGGCCGGTGCTCGTCGTCCGGGCGGCGGTGTCGCAGCAGAACTTCCTTGGCGTGCTGGTGGACGATTCACGGAGCATGCAGATCGCCGACGCCGGCGGCCAACCGCGCGGCGCGTTCGTGCGTCAACACTTCTCGGCCGAGTCGCCGGTGCTGAAAGCGCTTGCCGACAAGTTCATCGTCCGCACGTTCCGCTTCTCGTCGACCTCGCGCCGGGTGACTGGGCCCGACGAGCTCACCTTCACCGGATCGCAGACGAAGCTCGGCACGGCGCTCGACGGCGCCCGTCAGGAGCTCGCGGGCCTGCCGCTCGCCGGCCTCGTGATGGTGAGCGACGGCGCCGACACGACCGATGCTTCTCTTTCAGACGCGCTGCTGGCGCTCAAGGCCGCCGACGTGCCGGTGTTCACCGTCGGCGTTGGCGAGGAGCACCTCAGTAAGGACATCCAGATCGGCCGCATCTCGGTGCCGCGCACTGCGCTCAAGGGCACGTCGATCCTGATGGACGCGGTGATCACCCACACGGGCTACGCCGGCGACACCGTCGTGCTCGACGTCGAAGACGAAGGCCGCATCGTCGGCTCGCAGGAAGTGAAGCTGACGGGAGCCGGAGAGCCGACGGCAGTGCGCGTCAGGTTCACGGCGGCGGAGGCGGGGCCTCGGCTATTTCGGTTTCGCATTGCGCCGCGCGCGGGCGAGATGGTCACCGAGAACAACGCGCGGGAGACGTTGATCGACGTGCGGGATCGCAAGGAGAAGATCCTGTACTTCGAGGGAGAACCGCGCTGGGAATACAAGTTCATCCGCCGCGCGGTGGCCGATGATACGAACCTGCAGGTCGTCGGGCTGCAGCGCACGGCGGACAACAAGTACTACCGGCAGGATCTCGACAACGCCGATCAGCTCGCGGCCGGGTTCCCCAGGACGCGGGAGGAACTGTTTGCGTATCGCGGCTTGATTCTCGGCAGCGTCGAGGCTGGCGCGTTTACCGGCGACCAGCTGCGCATGATTTCCGATTTCGTCGAGAAGCGCGGCGGCGGGCTGCTGATGCTGGGTGGGCC
>JBOGIX010000593.1:0-3227 GCA_050744685.1 Vicinamibacterales bacterium
GGCGTGAGGTCGAGAGAGCGGGGTGGAAGGCGCGCGAACTTGCTGTAAGCAGCGCCTTTCAGCCAGATGGTTCGAGCCACGCGCCTTGGGAGTTGTGAGTTGGGAGTTGGAAGTTGGCATAAGCTGGTGCCACGTGCCTTCCGTCGATGCCACTCCCCTTCTCATCGCCGCGGCGCTTGGTGTGGCCCTGGTGGTGCTGCTCATCACCTGGATGCGGATGCCCGCGTTCCTCGCGCTGGCGACCGGATCGCTGTTCGTCGGCCTCGCCGCGCGGATACCGCTGCCCGACATCCCGCGCGCGTTCCAGTCCGGTGTCGGCGACACGCTCGGGTTCATCGCCATGGTCATCGGCCTCGGCACGATCATCGGCAAGCTGCTCGCCGAGTCCGGCGGCGCGGCCGTGGTCTCTGCGGCGCTGATTCGCGCCCTGGGCGAGCGGCGGCTCGACTGGGCGTTGATGCTCTCGGGATTCATCATCGGGCTGCCCGTCTTCTTCCCGGTCGGTCTGGTGCTGCTCGCGCCGGTGATGTTCACGGTGGTGCGCCAGACCGGCACGCCCCTGCTCCGCCTTGGCCTGCCGCTCGTGGCCGGGCTCTCGACCGCGCACGGGCTCGTGCCGCCGCACCCGGGGCCGCTCGCCGCGATCGAGCGCGTCGGCGCCGATCCCGGCCTCACCTTGTTCTATTCGCTGATCGTGGGCCTTCCGGTGGCGGTCATTTCCGGGCCGATCTTCGGCCGGTTCATCACGCGCCGCGTGCGGGCCGAGCCGGGGGCGATGGCCGATCAACTCGCGTCGGCCAGCGCCACCGCCCGTCCGCCGGGACTGGCGGTCACGCTGCTGACGATCCTGATGCCGGTCATCCTGATGCTCGGCGCCGCGCTCGCACAGGCGACCATGCCGGCAGGGGCCGTGCGGCACGCGATCGAATTCGCGGGCGGCCCGCTGATGGCCATGCTGCTGTCGACGCTGCTCGCGCTCTACACCTTCGGCCGCGCGTGCGGCTTCGATCGCACACGCATCCTCGCCTTCGCCGAAGAATCCCTGCCGCCCATCGCCAGCGTGCTGCTCGTCGTCGGCGCCGGCGGCGGCTTCGGCCGGGTGCTCGATGTGGCCGGCGTCGACACGGCGATCGCGCAGGCGATGAGCGGATGGCAGCTGTCTCCGCTGGTGATGGGGTGGATGATTGCTTCCTTGCTGCGGCTGTCAGTCGGATCCGCCACGGTGTCGGTGGTGACCGCCGCCAGCATCATCGCCCCGACGCTCGAGGCCATGCCCGGCGTCAACAAGGAGCTGATGGTCGTGGCCATCGGCGCCGGCTCGCTCATTGCCGGACACGTCAACGACGGCGGGTTCTGGCTCGTGAAAGAGTACCTGAATATGACCGTTCCCCAGACGCTGGTGACCTGGACGGTGCTCGAAACGATCGTCGCGATCACCGCGCTCGCCGGCGTGCTGCTGCTGGCCATGGTGGTGGGATGACGATGGAGGCCGCCCGTGGAGGACGTGATATGAGAGCCGCAAGATGGCCCCTTGGCAGCAGCGAGCCACTCCAAGAGGACCAGAGATGAAAATTGCCGCAAGGTGGAGACATGGCGGCAACAGGCCGCCCCGCGAGGACCAGAGATGACAACCGCCGCAAGATGGCCCCCTGGCGGCGACAGGCCGCCCCGCGAGGACAAGAGAAGCCGGCCCCCTGGCGACAACCGGCCGCCCCGCGAGGGCCAGAAAATGCTCGTCGACGCCCACCTGGACCTCGCGATGAACGCGCTCGAATGGAACCGGGATCTCACCCGGCCGATCGAGGAGATTCGCGCGCGCGAGCGGGACATGACCGACAAACCCGACCGCTGCCGCGGCACCGTGTCGGTCGCGGAGATGCGCCGCGGCGGCGTCGGCCTGTGCGTCGCCACGCAGATCGCCCGCTACGTCGCCCCCGACAACACGCTGCCGGGCTGGCACTCGCCCGAACAGGCCTGGGCGCAGACGCAGGGGCAGCTCGCCTGGTATCGGGCGATGGAAGAGCGCGGCGAGATGGCGCAGATCACCGACCTCGAGGCGCTCGAGCGGCACCTCGCGCGCTGGCAGGATGTACCGTCAGCGGACGCGCCGATAGGCTACGTGCTCAGCCTCGAGGGGGCGGATTCGATCGTCACCTTGCGGCACCTGGAGCGCGCCTACGCGCAGGGACTGCGGGCGGTCGGCCCGGCGCACTACGGGCCCGGCCGCTACGCACAGGGCACGAACGCGTGCGGCGACATGGGCCCGGCGGGCCGGGACCTGCTCCGCGACATGGAGCGGCTCAACATCATCCTCGACGCCACGCACCTCTGCGACGACAGTTTCCGCGACGCGCTCGATCACTTCCACGGGCATGTCTGGGCCAGCCACTCCAACAGCCGCACGCTCGTGCCGCACAACCGCCAGTTCGCGGACGAGCAGATGCGCGAGCTGTTCGCCCGGGGTGCCATCATCAACGTCGCCTTCGACGCCTGGATGCTGGTGCCCGGCTGGGTGCGCGGCGAGACCACGCCAGAACAGGCGGGAGTGACGCTCGAGACCATCGCCAACCACATCGACCACATCTGCCAGCTCGCCGGCGACGCGCTGCACTGCGGTATCGGCTCCGATCTCGACGGCGCCTTCGGCCGCGAGCAGTGCCCGTCCGACATCCACACGATCGCCGACCTCGCGCGGATTCCGTCAGTGCTCGCGGCCCGCGGCTACAGCGACGAGGACATCACCAACATCGCGCACGGGAACTTCGTGCGATTTCTGAGGAGGGCGTGGGGATAGGGCGCTCCGCGTCAGTTTCCAGTTCCCAGTTCCCAGTTTCCAGTCATTTTTTCCTGGTGGCCAGTTCGCCGGACTGGCAACCACCTGATTTCAACTGGCAACTGGAAACTGGTGACTGGCGATTACGCAGTCGCAGTCTTCGGCACAATGTCGATCTGCAGTTGCGGATCGGCGGCCGGCACGTAGCTCGCCTCCAGGCCGAGCTCCTTGCGGACGATGTTGCAGCCCTGGGCGATGGCGCTGGCCTTGTAGAAGGCGATTTCGCGGTTGCAGCCCTGGCGGCCGAAGCCGCAGTCGCTCGACACGATCAGTTGTTCGGGTGCGACGTGCTTCAATGCCGTCCGGATCGACGCGGCCACGTCCTCGGCGCGATCGGCCTGCAGTGAACGATGGCTGACGGCGCCGATGCACAGCTTCTTCGGCAGCTTTCCCT
>JBOGIX010000594.1:0-8726 GCA_050744685.1 Vicinamibacterales bacterium
TCGTCCTACTGCGCAATTTCGCGAGCCGCGCCCGAAGTTCGCATGTTCCCGTCGTCCCCTACAAGGTGAAAAACGCAGCGAACGAGCGGAGCGGGGCCTGAGGGGCCCCCGCGAGCGAGCGTGTGAGGGGGTCAGGGGGACGAAAGTCCCCCGGTGAGAATGTCCCGGCTGCTCGCCGCGTTCATCTTTCGCTGGCGTTATCCGCTGACCGCGTTCTTCGTCGTCGGCGCGGTGATGTTCGCGCCGCGCGCGAACATCACGCGGATCGACAACGACATCACTGCGTGGTTCTCGAAGGACGACCCGGTCTATCGGGACTACGAGCGCTTCCGCGAGGAGTTCGCCGGCACGCGCACGCTGATCGTGGCGCTTCAGGCGGACAGCCCGGAGCGGCTGTTCTCGCGGCAGGCGCTCGATTACATCGAGCGTGTGACCGGCGACATCGAGCGCGTCGATACTGTCGAGCGCGTCGACAGCCTGGCGACGGCCACGATAGTGGACGCCGTGCCCGATGGGCTCGAGGTCCGGCCGCTCATCGATCTGTCGAAGACGCGCGGTCCGGACGAACTGCGCCGCCGGGCGCTCGAAGACGAGCTCATCCGGGGCGACCTCGTGTCCGGGGACGCCACGGTGACGGCGCTGATCGTCAGCTTCGACGAAGACCGGATCGACGCCGTCCGCGCCGGAGTGATCCAGCAGATCCACGACATCATCGACCCCGCGCTGCCGCCGGGCGTGCGCGCCTACTACAACGGCAGCCTGGAGATCAGCGAAACCTACAACCGCATCACCCTGGACAACCAGCGGAAGTTCACGCCGCCGATCCTGCTGCTCACCGTGCTGGCGATCTACGTGACGTTCCGCTCGTTGCGCAAGACGGTGCTGACGCTGATGGCCGTGGGCATCAGCGTGCTGTGGACGCTCGGCCTCTACTCGCTCCTGGGCTTCAGCTACAACGTGCTCGCCAGCATGATCGTGCCGCTCATCGTCGTGCTCGCCATCGCCGACGACGTGCACATCATGCAGCACTGGGACGAGGAACGGCGCCGCGGCGACGCGGAGCAGGCGTTCAAGCGCACCGTGGCCCATCTGGCCGCCCCGCTCCTCGGCGCCAGCGCGACGACGGCGCTCGGCATGTTGTCGCTGGCCACGAGCGACGTGGTGGCGGTGCGATCGTTCGGCATCGGATCCGCGATCGGAATCATGGTGGACTTCGTCATTTCGCTGGTGGTGATGCCCACGCTGCTGAGCCACGTCAAGGCCGAGACGTCGGAGACGCCGCACGAGCGCTACCTGCTGCCGCCCCTGAAGCGGGTGGCGATCTGGTCGACGCGCCATCCCGGACCGGTCTTCACCGCGTGCGTGCTGGTAGGTACGGTGGCGGCGCTCGGCATCCTGCGTCTGCGCGTGGACACCAACCACATCAACTTCTTCAGTTCGGGTCACCCGCTCTCCGAGTCCGCGGCGGTCATCGACAGGCAACTGGCCGGCGTCTACAGCTTCCAGGTGATGCTGGAGGGCCCACCGGAGTCGCTTCGAACGCCGGATACGCTGCGCCGAATCGATCGGCTGCAGGAAGAGCTCCGCCGCGCGCCGCACGTGCGTAAGGTCACCTCGGTGGCCGATTACGTCAAGCGTATCCATCGCGAGCTGAACGAGGGCCGCGAGGACGCCAACGTCATTCCGGACGACGGCGACACCATTGCACAGGAGCTGTTCGTCTTTACGCTGGGAGGTGAGGGGCGCCACGAGCTCGCGCGGATCGTGGCGAGCGACTACTCGCGCGCGCAGATTTCGATCAAGCTGCAGTCGATGAGCTCCGATCTCGTGCTGGAGGAGGTCGAGCGGGCGGACGCGCTGGCGAAGGGGATGTTCGAAGGCACCGGCATCTCCGTGCTGACGACCGGGTCCGGCCGGCTGTTCAGCACGCTCGATCACTACCTCGTGATGTCGCAGCTGAGCAGCTTCGGGACGGCATTCGTCACTGTGTTTGGTGTGATCTTCATCGTCTTCCGGTCGGCGCGCTTCGGGCTGCTCACGATCGTTCCCAACCTGCTGCCCGTGATCGCGGTGCTTGGCGTGATGGGATACCTCGGCATCTCCATGAACATCGCCACGGTGATGGTGGCGAGCGTCGCGCTCGGCGTGGTGGACGACGACACCATTCACTTCATCAACCGGTATCGGCGCGAGGTCCAGGGTGGCGCGACTACGGATCACGCGATCCAGATCGCCACCGCGCACGAAGGGCGCGCGTCGCTGACGACGGCCATCATCAACAGCTGCGGCTATGGCGTGCTGCTGCTGTCGGAATACAAGCCCACCGCCTGGTTTGGCGGTCTCCTGGCGCTGACGATGGCGGTCGCGTTCCTGGCCGAGGTGTTGATCCTGCCGGCGACGATCAAGCTGCTGCCGAAGGTGTTCGGCGCCGATGCGCTCCGGCGCGGCGCAGCTGGCGCGATCGCGGCGACGCTGCTGCTCGTCGGTTTCGCAGCCACACCGGCGGGGGCGCAGGGACTGCCTGCGCCTACGGGCCACGTCTCGCTCATCACCGACTACGTTCCGAACCGGGCAGACACGATCGAGCTGCGAGCGCGCCTGTTCGCGGAGGAGAAGATCGACCTCTCCCCGCGGATTCGGGTAACGGCGTCCGGCTTCGTCGAAGGGCTCGTGGCCAGGCGGCCGGCGCCTCTCGCGGCCGGTTCCTCCGAGCAGTCGACGGTGAGAGACGGCGTGGCCAGGGTGCACGACGCCTACCTCGAGGTCAAGGCGGGACGTGTGGACGTGAGCGCCGGGCTCGCACGCGTCGTCTGGGGCAGGCTCGACGAGATCCAGCCGACCGACGTCGTCAATCCGCTCGACGTGTCGAGATTCTTCTTCGAGGGGCGTAGCGAAGCGCGGCTGCCCGTCGCGCTCGTCCGCGGGCGCATCTATCTGTCGGACGCGGCGTCGCTCGAGGCGATCTTTGTCCCGATCTTCCGGCGCGGGCGCTTCGATCGGCTTGATGAGGCCACGTCGCCGTTCACGCCGAAGCTGACCATTCCCGCGGGACTCGGGCCGTGCGTCGGGCTCGAGTGTCCCACCGTGCCGCCGGTGCTGATCGAGCGCGATCCGGGTGTCAGCGCAGACAACGGGCAGGGAGGCGCGCGGTTCTCCTCGACGATCGGCCGCCTGGACTGGAGCGTGGTGGCGTTCCGCGGCCTCGAGCCCTACGCCCTCTACGAAGCGCTCCCGTCGGGCATCGCCGGACCGCTGTTCGTAGGCACGACCCATCCGCGGTTCACGATGGTCGGCGGGGATTTCGAGACGGTCAGAGGCGAGTGGGGCGTCCGTGGCGAGATCGCGGTGTTCGTGGACGACAACTTCCAGGGACCGGCGCTGAACATCGTTCAGGGCTCATCGCTCGATGCCGGCGTCGGCATGGATCGCAAGGCGGGCGACTACCGGTTGAGCGGCACGGTGCTCTTCCATCGCGAGTCCTATGATCTGCCCCTTGCTCCCGCCGGCGCGGGCGATCGCCGCGACGTGTCGTTGATCGTTTCGGCCGATCGCAGCTTTGCCCGCGAGAGGTATAAGGTGCGTGCGTTCGGCATTGCCAACGTGTCGGAGGGATCGGGCTTCGCGCGCGGGATCGCGACGGCGTCGCTCCGCGACAACCTCGTCCTCGAAGGCTCGATGGGGTGGTTTCCCGGTCGGGGCGCCGATCTCGTGGGCCGGTTCTCGGAGAGCGACTTCGGATACCTGCGGCTCAAATATTATTTCTGACATGCTGCTCATCCCTGCCGGCAATCCGTCTGCCTGGACGGGATCGACCGGCAACAACACGTACCTGCTCGCGGGGCCGGTTCCCACGCTGATCGATGCGGGCGTCGGGCAGGCCGCTCACCTCGACGCGATTGCCGAGGCGTTGCACGGGAAACAGTTGTCGCAAGTCCTGATCACGCACGGCCACCGCGATCACACGGGTGGGATACCGGCCCTGCTCGAACGATGGCCCACCGCCCGGATAAGGAACGGCGCCGGCGACACCTGTCGCGAGGGTGAGCGCATTCCGGCAGGCGAGACGACGCTGCTCGCGCTGCACACGCCGGGGCACGCGCCCGATCATTTCTGTTTCGTCGACACCCAATCGGACGACGTCTACTGCGGGGACCTTGCGCGGATGGGTGGGACGATCGTCATTCCCGCGAGCAGCGGCGGCAACCTGGTGGCGTACCTGGATTCGATCCGCCGCATCAGGGCACTGAATCCGCGCCGCCTGCTGCCCGGGCACGGTCCGATCGTCGACGACCCGCGGGGCCTGCTCGATTACTACCTTCGACACCGCGAAGAGCGCGAGCGGCAGATTCTTGACGTGGTTCGTGACGGACCGTTATCAGTGGCGGAGATTTCGCGGCAGGTTTATGGCGAGATGCCCGAGGCGCTCGCGCGCGCCGCAACCGAGAGCGTGACCGCGCACCTCATCAAGCTCGAGGGGGAAGGCAGGGCGGCCGAGTCAGCCGGCGTGTGGAAATCGATGTAGCGGCGTTCCCCTGAGTGGAGGAGTAGCTTCAGGTTTCACAGAATGTGCGGCTTCGGGCTTCAGCCGGAAGAAATTCCGCGCGAATCTTCCGCCTGACCAGCCTTCGCCAAGGCTACGGCAGTCCGCCGAAGCGCTTCGCGCGAAGGCGGAAGGCGGAAGCCACACCATTCGCACGGGATTCATTCACATGCTCTGAAAGCCGGAAGCCACACGGTCTCCGGATCCATTCACAGGCCCTTCAGTCGGAAGATCGCCTCGCGCGACTCGAGCGATCAGGCCGGCTGCCAGCCCGGTGGAAGATCGGGCACACGTTCCGTCCGCTTCGACGCGCGCGGCATGGCATCGCGCACCACCTGCTCGAGCTCCTCGAGATACGCGAGGAAACGCTGCCGCCCTTCGGTCGAGAGCCGGCACAGCGTCTGAGGCCGGCGGTTCTCGAAACCTTTCCAGATCTCGACCAGGCCGGCCTCGCGCAGCACGTCGAGGTGCCGACTCAGATTGCCGTCGGTGAGCGCGCAGAGTCGCTTGAGGTCGCCGAAGAGCAGGCCGTCGGGCCTCGTGACGAGCGAGGTCATGATGCCGAGCCTCGCCTTCTCGTGCAGGACGCGATCGAGGCCGTCATAGGCGAAACGTCCAGGCTGGTCGGGCGCGGGCTTGCGCTTCTTCGTCGTCACTTCATACCTCCGGTTCCGGGGCGTCCTGCTCGTCGGGTTCCAGCTCGCTGCGCAGCGCGCCGGCGGCAAGGAGCTGGCCGACCGCGAACGTGGCGCCGACGTGCCAGCCATTCAGCGGCGCCTGAAGGTTTGTCGTCCACAGCAGGATCGCACCGACGGCGAGGTAATACAGCGCCGCCACGACGCTCGTGCGCGGCAGGTAGGGACGCGACGCGAACGTGCCCACGCCGAAGCACACGGCCCAGACGCCCGGCAGCAGCGCGACAAGCGTCGTACCCGCGCGGACGAAGGTTACCGTCAGCACCGCCGCAGCAACCACCGCCGGCAGGAACTGCCCGAGCACGCGCCGCGTGCGCAGCCGCCCCGACGCATCGTCCCGAACGATGTAGTGCCAGGCGACTTCGACGAGCCCGATCGAGCCGGCGACGGCCGCGACGGCGCTCCAGTAGCGGACGAAGGCGATCGGATCCGCGGACATCCAGTGCGGCTGCAGCATCGCGGCCAGGAGGCCGGCGAGCCCCGAGGCCGCAACGGGAAGCGGGCGGTAGCCGCGATAGATCTCGGTCTTGGCCAGCTGGTGGTGAATTTCTGCGATCTGCGCCAGCGCGCGCGTGACGTCCATGGTGTATCTGATTATACTTTGCAGTCCAAAGAACTGGCAAATGCAACGCTCGCAACCGCCCAAGCCCCCAGCCCCCGACCCGCCTTCGCGCTGAACGGCGGTCGCTACGGCGCGGCAGGCCCCGAGTCCCCGAGATTGAACGGAGCCCGTACGATATCCTGCGCGCCGTGCTCGAGCGCGTCTTCCATCTTTCCTCCAACGGAACGTCCGTTCGCACGGAGCTCGTTGCCGGCGTGACGACGTTCCTGACGATGGCCTACATCATCTTCGTGCAGCCTGCCGTGTTGAGCGCCGCGGGGATGGATTTCGGCGCAGTGCTCGTTGCCACCTGCCTGGCGAGCGCGCTGGCAACGTTGATGATGGCGCTCTTCGCCAACTATCCCATCGCGGTTGCCCCGGCGATGGGTCACAACTTCTTCTTCGCCTACACCGTCTGCGTCGGGATGAAAGTGCCCTGGCAGGTCGCGCTGGGAGCGGTCGCGATTGCCGGCGCGCTCTTCATCGCCACCGCGGGCGTCGGCCTTCGCGAACGATTGATTACCGCGATCCCCGAGTCGCTGCAGCACGGCATCGCTGTGGGCATCGGCCTGCTCGTCGCGCTCGTCGGACTCCAGTGGGCCGGCCTCGTCGTCGATTCGCCGGGCACGCTCGTCACGCTCGGGCCCGTGGCCTCTCCACCAGCGCTGCTGTCGCTGTTCGGTCTTCTCGTCATGGGGATCCTGACCGCGCGGCGTGTACCGGGCGCGTTGCTCATCGGCATCGCGTTGTCGACGGTTGTTGGGCTTGCCAGCGGCCTCGTGCGCTATCAGGGGCTCGTCAGCACACCGCCCTCGCTCGCGCCGACGTTCCTGGAGCTCGACATCGCCGGCGCATTTGCGCCGGCGATGCTGCCGGTCATCTTCGTCTTCTTCTTTCTGGCGTTGTTCGATTCCGTCGGCACGCTCGTCGGAGTGGCGAACCAGGCCGGCCTGATGCGCAACGGCGTGCTGCCGCGGGCGCCCCAGGCCTTCCTCGCCGACGCCGCCGGAACCGTCGCCGGCGCGGCGCTTGGCACGTCGACCGTGACCGCCTACATCGAGAGCTCCACCGGCGTGGCCGCCGGGGGACGGACGGGACTGGCCAACGTCGTGACCGCGACGCTGTTCCTGCTGTCGATCTTCTTCTTCCCGCTCGTTCAGATGATCGGCGGCGGCTACCCGGCCGCCGGGGGACGGACCCTCTATCCGATCGTCGCCCCGGCGCTCGTCCTCGTCGGCACGATGATGATGCCCGGCGTGCGGCGCATCGCCTGGGACGATGCAACCGAGTCCATTCCCGCCTTCCTGACGATGGTGATGATGCCGCTGACGGTGAGCATCACGGACGGGATCGCGTTCGGCTTCATCTCGTACGCCGTCCTGAAACCGGCCACCGGCCGCGCCCGCGACGTGCACTGGCTGGTCTACCTGTTCGCGCTCCTGCTGGCGCTGCGGTATGCGTTCCTGATGCGATAGCGGCGGTCCGGTACCCGGTGCTCGGTGCTCGGTACTCGGGAATCGCCGGGTCGCCGGTTTTGGATTCGTAGGTTCCGGGGGCGGCGCTGCGACCCGAGCCCGAGCCCGAGCCCCGAGCCCCGAGAACCGAGTACCGAGCCTAGAGTTGTGAAAAATTGATCCACGTCCCAGATGTCCAGTACGATCGCCCGTATGCAGGATTACGCGAATGCGCAGCTGCTCGCCACTCCGGAGGAGCTCGCCCGCGCGATCGACGGTCACGAGCGGCGGCCGCTCGTGCTGGATCTCCGTCCGCCGGAGGCCTTCGCGGAAGGCCACATCCCTGGCGCGCAGCACCTCGATCTGTTCGGCGTCAGCCTGATCGACACCGACCCTGCGCCGCTCAAGGCGTTCATGTGGATGATCGAGCACCTGTTTGCGACGCGCGGCGTCGACGCCACGACGCCTGTGGTGGTGTACGACGAGCAATCGGGCATCCGGGCGGCGCGGGCCTTCTGGTTTCTCGAATACTTCGGCCATCCCGACGTGCGGTTGCTGAACGGCGGGTTCGGCGCGTGGACGCGTGCGGGACTCCCGGTGACCCGCGCGGCGGCGGCGCCGATCGTGTCGTCGTGGACCGGCAGCCGCGAGCCGGGGGCGCTCGCGACCTGGCGCGAGGTCAGGAATGCCATCGGCCAGCAGAAGGCCGTGATCCTCGACACACGCACGGACGGCGAGTACTGCGGTACCACCGTTCGCGCCGCGCGCGGCGGGGCGATCCCTGGCGCCGTGCACATCGAATGGACGCGCAATCTCTCCGCGTCGGGCGAGTTCAAGGACCCCGACGAGCTCCGGCAGATGTATGAGGACGCTGGCGTTACGCCGGATAGCGAAGTGATCACGTATTGCCAGGGAGGCTACCGGGCCGCCCACTCGTACTTGGCGCTGCGTCTCCTCGGCTATCCGCGCATCCGCGTCTACGTCGGCTCGTGGAAGGAATGGGGAGACCGGGAAGAATTGCCCGTGGAGATACCGAAAAGGAACTGAATGAACAACGTCATCGACTTCATCAATACCCACCGCGATAAGTACGTCGACGAGTTGAAGACATATCTCGCGATCCCGAGCATCAGCGCGCTACCGGAACACGCCGCCGACGTTCGCCGCTGCGCCGAGTGGACCGCCGACGAGTTGCGGCGCATCGGCATGCAGAACGTGCGCGTGATCGAGACACCCGGGCACCCCATCGTCTATGGCGACTGGCTGGGCGCGCAGGGCGCGCCGACCATCCTCTTCTACGGTCATTACGACGTCCAGCCCGTGGATCCCCTGGAGCTCTGGGACTCTCCGCCGTTCGAGGCCTCGGTGCGCGACGGCGAGATCTACGCGCGCGGCGCCGCCGACGACAAGGGACAGATCTTCATGCACTTCAAGGC
>JBOGIX010000595.1:0-2805 GCA_050744685.1 Vicinamibacterales bacterium
CGTCTGCCCGATTGCGCGCGTCAGCGTGAGGATCGCCGGCCACAGACAGACAACTCCGGCGAGGAAGACACCGTAGGCCGCCGCAATCCATCCGGGATGCGTTTCGGCAGCCGCGAGTTGTGCCGGAAAAAAGAAGTCAAACTGGATGCGGAGAAGGGCTCCGATCAGGAGAAGGACGGGCCCGAGAACGAGCGAGCAGCCACCGATCCACCGGCCGGGAAACCAGAACACTTCAATGGCGGAGACGTCACGAGCCGCGGACCGGTTTTCCATGTCGTTGAGCTACGTGGCAACGTGCCCGAATGTTTCCGGCTGCGAACAGCCTGACTGTGGAGTCGCCTCGCGACAGAACGCCACGAGCAGCGCGGCGCGAATCATTCATCGCTCGGCTTTCAGCACCAGCATCGGATCGACGCGCATGGCCCGTCTCGAAGGCCACCACGAGGCGATGAGGGCGGCGGACCCGAGCAGGCCGGCAGACAACGCGAACACTCCGTAGTCGAACGCCTCGAGGCCGTGGAAAATCGACGCCAGGCCGGTCGTCGCGGCAATCGCCAGGAGCAGGCCGGCGGCGATGCCCGTCGCGGACAGCTTCAGCCCGGCGCCGATCATCAGGCGCAGGATCCCATGCGGTGTGCTGCCGAGCGCCATGCGGACGCCAATCTCACGCGTCCGCGACGATACGAGCAGCGACATCACGCCGTAGATGCCGAGCGCGGCCAGCAGCAGGGCGATCGCGCCAAGGGCGGCAATCACGAGTCCTTGTCCGCGACGGTCCCACACATACCAGGCGTACGCGTCCGTCATCGTCTGCGTGGCAACCGGCAGCGCGGGATCGAGCGAGGCGAGGGTCGCCCGGAGATCGCCCGCCAGCCCAGCAGGGTCCCCTGCGGCGCGCACGACGAACGACAGCTCGCTCGCGGGCGCCAGGGGCAGGTAGATCTGGTTCTCGGCGACGGCCGGCAGCTGCCGCTGGGCGACATCTCCCGCGACGCCGACGACCGTGATGGTGACCCTGTCGCCGCCGCCTTCACCGCGGACGACGGCGATTGTGCGTCCGATGGGATCGCCATCCGGCCAGTACCGCCGCGCCATCGTTTCGTTGACGATGGCCGCGTGCGCGTTCAGGTCGACGGCTTCTGCCCGCGTGAACGGCCTGCCGCGCAGAGGGATCTTCATCATCGCCAGATAGTCGGCGGCAACGAAGCGCACCGACGCAACCGGCTGCTCCTGTTCGGGCCTGGTGGCGTCGACCACGACGCGGGCACTGCCGATGCGGCGATCCATGAGCGGCACGTGACTCGCCACGCTCAGGTCTTCGACCTTCGCGGATGCGCCGATGGCGGCAACGGCGCGATCGACGAATGCCAGGCGCTGCGCCGGCGTCTCGTACGCGGCGCCGGTCAGCGTCACGCGCGCGCGCAGCAACCCGTCGGGTTCGAAACCGGTCGGCATATCCTCGAGCCCCATCGAGCTCGCGATGATGGAAGACGATGCGGCGACGAGCGCGAGCGAGACGGCAAGCTGCCCCGCGACGAGCAGCCGGCGGTGCACACGGGCACGACCGCCGGTCCCCACCTGTCCCGAGCCTTCCGCGATCACCCCGCGAATATCGACGCGCGACGCGCTCAGTGCAGGCGCAAGGCCGAAGCCTATCGTGGTCGCCACCGACACGCCGAGCGCAAAGA
Source organism: Vicinamibacterales bacterium (assembly GCA_050744685.1). Lineage (GTDB taxonomy): Bacteria > Acidobacteriota > Vicinamibacteria > Vicinamibacterales > 2-12-FULL-66-21 > JACCXG01. Next base: position 1,689 of record JBOGIX010000595.1, read on the forward strand.
GGAGCACCCGCATATCCACCCCGAACTCGATCCAGCCCGTGCCCGCCGGCCGGCCGAGTGTGGCCACGAAAAGATCGACACCCCATTGGGCGATGATCACACCGCCGCCGCCGCCTATCGCGGCGAGCACGAAGCTCTCGACCATGAGTTGCCGGACGATCGCCCAACGGCTGGCGCCGATCGCTCCGCGCAGCGCCAGCTCGTGACGACGGCCCGCCATGCTGGCGAGCAGCAGGCCTGCGAGGTTGGCGCAGGCAACGAGCAGGACCAGATCGGTGGCCAGGAGCAGAGCGGTGGCCGCATTCCGGTGTTTGATGCTGATCATGCTCTGATGGAGCGGCTCGGCGCGGGCAGTGAGGTGGCGGGACGCGCCGGTGTCCGCGGCGAGAGACGAGGCACTCCGCAAGGCGGCGTCCGCCTGCGCCGGCGTGATGTCGTCGCGCAGCCGCGCGATCACCGCGACGCCGCGATCGGGATCTGTCTCCGCCCCGTATGTCCACGGTACCCAGACGGCGGTGGCGAAGGGGAAATCGAACCTTTCCGCGGCAACCCCGACGATCGAATACGGGCGACCGTCGAGGAGGATGGTCGAGCCCAGGACGTCAGGCGTGGCGCCGTAGAGACGTGTCCAGACCGAGTGGCCGATGACCGCCACCGGCGCGCCGCGCTGATGCTCGGTTGCCAGGATCGGGCGCCCGAGCGCGAGAGGTACGCCGAGCAGTTCGAACAGGTCACCCGTGATCGCGGCGCCGCTCACGCGCTCGACGGCGGCATTGCTGGCGGCATTGAAGTCACGCGAACCGAACCCCACCGCTGCGCGGAACACGTCCATGTTCCCGAAGGCCTGGAACGCGCGCACCGGCAGCAAGGCGCGCCCGCCGCCGTGCCCCTCAGTCGCGTAGACCGTGACGAGCCGATCGACGTCGCGGTAGGCAGGTGGACGCAGCGCGAACGAATTCAGGATCGAGAACGCGGTGCTCGAGGCACCCACACCGAGCGCGAGCGTCACGACGACGATGCATGAGAGGGCCGGCTGGCGCCAGATCTGGCGGACGGCGTAGCGAAGGTCCTGCCGGATACCGAACAGCGACAGCATGGGCATGAGCAGGCGTGAGGC
>JBOGIX010000596.1:0-8433 GCA_050744685.1 Vicinamibacterales bacterium
GCTCCGGCGGGCGCGCCCGTGGCGTGCCTGGTCGTCGCTCGCGGGAGCCCCATACCCCGCTCCGCTCTGGCGGGCGCCCTTGGCCGGTTATGGGGCTCGCAGCCAGTACAAGGCTCTCGTTGCGAGGCCGTATGAACGGACTAATTCGCCGTTCTTTGTCCGCTGTCGATGGCGGCAAGCTTACGGTTCACCCGTTGCGGGTCCGCGGCGCGGCCTGCTCGGCAAAACACCGAACGAACTATCGGCGCCGAGCGTATCATGCCGCGTGGAGCCGCTCCCCGACTCAGGCGTGCGCCCACCATCCCGTCCGCACTGTGCCCCGTGGGCAGGCCGATGGGAACAGGCGCCTGAACGCTGAACCTTGAACCCCGAACCAAGTGAACCATGAACCCTTGAACCCTGAACCCTGAACCGCGAAGCATGGAAACCCTCCGACACGACTTCGTCTATGCCCTGCGAGTCCTCTGGAAAGACCGCGGCTACTCCGCTGCCGTCGTCCTGACGCTGGCCATCTGCCTCGGCGCCAGCACGGCCATCTTCACCGTCGTGCGGTCGGTGCTGCTGCGGCCGCTGCCCTACCCGGACGCCGACCGCCTGGTGTCCTCGTTCGACGGCTTTCCCGGCGCCGGCGTCGAGCGCGCCGGCACGTCGGTGCCGAACTACGTGGACCGGCGTGCGATGACCGACGTCTTCAGCGCGGCCGCGTTGTACCAGTGGTGGAGCTACCAGGTGGGCGCCGGAGCGCAGGCAGACCGCGTCTCTGCGATGAACGTGACGCCTTCCTTCTTCGACGTCCTCGAGACGAGGGCTGCACGCGGCCGGGTGTTCGCGGAAGCGGACGGCACACCGGGTCGGAACAAGGTCGCGGTCCTGAGCCATGGATTCGCGGCGATGCAGCCGGGCGGCATCGAAGGGGCCGTCGGCCGCGATCTGCGGCTGAACGATGAGCGATACGAGGTCGTCGGCGTGCTGCCCGAGACGTTCTCGTTCCTGAGCCCCGACGTCAGGGTCTTCGTGCCGCTCGCCTTCACTCCCGACCAGCTCAGCGAGGAGGCGCGCCACAGCCAGAACCACGAACTGCTGCTCCGGCTCGCCCCGGGCGTGGCGCTCGCGAGCGCGCAGGCGCGCGTCGATGCGCAGAACGCGCAAGTCGTCGAGCGCTCGGGCCCCCTTAAGGACCTCCTCATCCGTGCCGGCTATACAACGAAGATGCTGCCGCTCGAGGCCGACATCGTCCGCAACGTGCGTGGGGCGCTCCGCATGCTGTGGGGCGGCGTGGTGTTCGTGGTGCTGATCGCCTCGGTGAACATCGCCAACCTCTCGATGGTCCGCGCCAACGGGCGCATGAAGGAGCTCGCCACGCGGCACGCGATCGGCGCCCCGAGACGCCGCGTTGCCGGGCAGCTCATCACCGAGGCCACGATCCTCACCGTCGTCGGCGCCGGACTCGGACTGGCGCTCGGGTATGCCAGCCTGAATGCGGTCGAATGGATTGGCTTCACCGATCTTCTGCGCGCTCACGAAGTTCGTCTCGATCGGGTGGTGCTCGCCTTCACGATCGCGCCCGCGCTGCTGCTCGGCGTCGTTGTCGGCGCCGGACCGGCGCTGCAGCTCGCGCGCACGTCGCTCAGCGACGTCCTGCGCGAAGAGGGGCGCTCGGGCACGTCGGGGCGGGCATCCACGTACTTGCGGCGATCGCTCGTGGTCGCACAGGTTGCGCTCGCGTTCGTGCTCCTCGTCGGCGCGGGATTGCTGCTCGCGAGCTTCCAACGCCTGCTGCGCGTGGACCCGGGCTTCGAGTCCGAGCAGGTGCTCACGGGCCGGGTGAATCCGCTCGACTCACGATATCCGGACGATGGGGCGCTGCGGGCGTATGCCGAGCGGGCACTGGGCCGCGTGCGCGCGCTGCCAGGCATCGAAAGCGCCGGCATCAGCAGCTACCTGCCCTTCAGCACGGACGGCAGCAGCAGCGTGATCATTCCCGAAGGGTACGCGCTGAAGCCCGGAGAATCGATCGTCTCGCCGAACCAGCTCTATGTCTCACCTGGTTATCTCGAGGCGTTGAAGGTACCCCTCAAGGAAGGCCGCTTCTTCACAGAGGCCGACACCGCCGACGCTCCGCGCGTCGTCATCGTCGACGAGCAGCTGGCGGGGCGTTTCTGGCCCAATCAGCATGCGGTCGGCCGTCGCATGTACCTGCCGGACAGCCCGGACGACGTGGCCGCGCCGGGCCCGAAGGTGACGTGGCTGCGCGTCGTCGGCGTCGTCGGCGCGGTGAAGCTCAAAGGGCTGGAGGAAGGGGAGAACGCGCGCGCCGGTGCGTACTATCAGGCGTTTGCGCAGGCGCCGACGCGGAACATCGGCTGGGCGATTCGCAGCCGCGGCGACGCCACCGCGATCGCGCCGGCCGTGCAGCGTGCGCTCGGCGAAGTCGACCCCGAACTGCGCCTGACCGACGTCTTCGCGATGTCGGCGCGCGTCGACAGATCGCTCAATCCGAGACGCGGCCCGATGCTCTTGTCCCTCGGCTTCGGCGCCGTCGCGCTCCTGCTCGCGGCGGTTGGGCTGTACGGCGTACTCGCGTATCACGTGGCCCAGCGCACCCGCGAGATCGGCATCCGGATGGCGCTCGGCAGCGAGGCGTCGGGGATCCTGCGGCTGGTGCTCGGCGAGGGCGCACTGCTGGTCGCGCTGGGCCTCGCAGCCGGGGGGCTGGGGGTGTTCGCGCTGCGCAGCGCCATCGCCTCCCAGCTCTATGGCGTGGGCGCGCTGGATCCGGTGGTGATGTTGACGGCCACGGGCATACTCGCCGCCACCTCGTTCGTGGCGTGTTTCGGGCCGGCGCGGCGCGCCGCGCGCGTCAATCCGCTCGTGGCGCTGTCGAGGTAGGCGACCCTGAGCCTGGCGAAGGGTCGCTGTTCGTCAGGTCCCAGTTACCAGTCCCCAGTTTCCAGTCATTCCTTACTGGTGACCACTTGTCGACTGGTTACCAGTTTGAAATCTGGCAACTGGAAACTGGCAACTGGAGACTGAAGACTACGTCGCCGTTACCCCCACCGGCTCCACCAGCTTCAACTCCTTCTTCCGCAGTTCCCGATAGCAGTCCGGCAGGTCGAAGCTGCGCAGCACGCCCGGCGGCAACGCTGAGAGCGGCCAGCGGTATTCCGTGGCTTGCGCGATGTCGTTGTACGAGGTCAAGGCGTTTTTCAAGGTGACCTGGGTCACATGAGCGGACAGCAGCGCGGCAAATGTCGCGGGAAGCGCGCCGTAGCCTTTCGCGGCGAGGTGCACCTGGCCGTGGCCCCACCCGTTCAGCCAGTCGATCACGCGGAGCACGTCGAAGGTCCGCTGCCCGATGTACGGATAGTCCAGCATCATCGCGTGCGATGCGTAGAAATAGTCGGTGCTGTACTCCCCACGATCGAGCAGGTTGGTGGTCTGCGGCTCGGAATCTCCGACGCCGCGGACGTCACAGGTATAAAAGGCGGCCTCCGGGTCGGCGTCGATCAGATCACGAACTAGTCGCTCGCTGCGCAGCTCCTCGTCGGCGGATTGGTGAGAGACGTAGAGGATGGCCTTGCCGCCGTCGCGCGGCGGACGCGACAGCAGCGGCTCTTTGGTGAGCCTGTAGACGATCGCGTGCACCCCCGGATCCGTGGCGACCATGTAAGGCAGCGCGTGCCTGATCGGATACTTGCGATCGGGCAGCGGCCGCAGGATCCGGAACTCCGGAACGCCCTGGCGCGCCGGCAGCCGCAGCACCTCTGCGACCGTCTGCGGCAGCGCGGCGCCGTCGAGATCGAGGCGCCTGGCCGCCTGCTCACGGGCGGCCTCCTGCGTGAAGCTGTAGATCGGCCTGGACTGCCGCTCCGCGACCTGGCCGTGCGGCGTACACCACAACGTCTTCTCATCCTCCATCACGAGCGCCGGTTCTGCTTTCGCGTCGGACACGCCGGTGCAGCGGTTGAACCAGCGATACATCGCTTCGCGGTTCTCCTGCGAGTAGCCGTGATAGGTAGGCCCCACGAAGTATGCGATCCGGTCTTCGGCGCCGAGCAGGCGATAGAGCCGCTTCAGCCGATGGTAGGCCGCTTCGTTGCCGCGGGCATCGAAGTAGTCCTTCTCCTTGGCCAGGATGACGACCGGCTTCGGCGCGAGCGCGGCGAGAAAGTCTTCGTGATCGAGGCCGAGGGCCAGGGCCTTCGGCGGGCACTGCTCGATGTCGGCGCCGAGCTCGTTCTCCATGTTGCGCCGGAACTCGGTGACGAAGCAGCTGGGCGCCGCCATGGTCCAGCGCTCCTCGAGGCCGCACAGCCACGTCGTCATCGTCCCGCCGCCGGAATTGCCGGTGATGCCGAGATGGCGTGGATCGACTTCCTTGCGTGACAGGAGATAGTCGAGCGCGCGAATGCCATCCCACGCGCGCCACATGGCGAAGCGCTCGTCGACGAGGACCTGCTGAATGCCGGCGTAGTTGTGCTCGCTCGTGCCGACGCCGTGCTGCGGCTTCCAGGCCGCGTCCACGTACTGCAACCGCTCGCCCTGTCCGATGGGATCGAAGATCAGCACGACATACCCGAGTCGCGCGAGTCCCTGGCAGAAGGCCTGATAGGTATCGCCAGCCTTGCCGGTGATCGAGTGGCCGCAGGAGGCCACGACGCCTGGAAGCGGGAAGGTCCGTCCCTTGGGGATGTACAGGTTCGCCGACACGAGGAAGCCTGGGCGGCTTTCGAAGAGGACGTTTTCGATCTTGTAGGCGTCTCGTTCGACAACCCTGGTTACCCGTGGATTGAGCGGCGTCTTCGCCGGAGAAGGACCAAAGCACTGCCGAATCTTCGTGCGCACGGTCTGGACGTAGGCTTCGGCGTCCGCCTTCGTGGTCAGTGCCGCCAGCCTTTTCAGCCTCTCGTGATGGATCCGGTTCTCGCGGTCGACGAAGAACTCCTGGACCATGCGGGGAAAGCGATTGATCGGCGTGAGCACGGGTTCGGGCGTGCGCGGCGTCTGCCACGCCCGGACCGGGATGGGCGGTGCGAGCGCCACTCCCGCGCCGCCAATAGCCAGCGCCTGGATCCACTTCCGGCGCGACATCACATTGGGTTCGAGCAGTCTTCGGTGGTTCATTCCTGTGACTCCGGGCGCAGGGATCATATCCGACGCGCCTTGTCGGCCTTGCCTGGAGCCGGGAACGCCGGGAGTGCGTGCCGGGAACGAGCGTTCATGCGCACGCCTGCGTTCCCGGCATTCATGCGCGTGCTGGCATTCATGCGCATTCCTGGCAATGCGCATTCATGGCATTGCCCCGAGTCGGTCCCGCCCCACATCACACGACACATCACGCGGCACATCACACATCACATCACACCGCACATCACAAAGTTCATCACGCAGTTCGTCACCGGATTCGAGGGAATGGATTCAACGATCCGTTTCGCCGTTGTCGTGCGTGCGAGCGCGCGCGAGAAACGCGTGCGCGCTCAGTACAGATCGCGTGGTGATGATGGCATCCAGATTGGAATCGCTGTTCGTCACGGAACTTCGCCATGCGCCGTTCGTCACGCCAGTCGTCACGGCCGCAGCCCGCGTTCCTCTCGAGCGAAGTGCATTTCACTATGACAAGGAGCGATCTCATGTACGCACGTATCAGCGCGTGGCTTCTCGTGCTGGCGTTGGTGCTCACCGCCCATGCCAGCGCGCAGGAGCGCTTCGGCACCCTGCAAGGACGGGTGACCGATCAACAAGGGGCCTCGATTCCCGGGGTCACGGTGTCGGTGACGAGCCTCTCGTCGGGCGAGACCCGCACGTTCGTGACCGACGCCAACGGGCAGTTCGTCGCCTCGGACCTCAATCCCGGGCGTTACAAGGTGCTCTTCGAATTGAGCGGGTTCACCCGCGTGGAGCGCCCCGACGTCACCGTCGCTCTCGGACGCACCTTCGAGGTGAACTCCGAGATGACCGTGGGCGGCCTGACCGAGACCGTGCAGGTCACCGCCGAGGCGTCGCCGCTCGTCGACAACCGCAGCACCCTGATCGCGCATAACGTCAGCGCCGAGGAATTCGACCGCCTGCCGAAGGGACGCTCGTTCCAGTCGATCGCACTCACCGCCCCGTCGGTCAACTCCGGCGAGGTCGAGGGCGGTTTCCAGGTGAACGGCGCGAGCGGCGCGGAGAACGGCTTCACGGTCGACGGCATCACCACCAACTCGCTCATCAACGGCCAGTCACGCCAGAACACGGTGTTCGAGTACCTGCAGGAAGTGCAGGTCAAGACCAGCGGCATCTCGGCGGAGTACGGCGGCGCGCTCGGGGGCGTGATCAGCGCCGTGACCAAGAGCGGCGGCAACGTGTTCCGTGGCGAGGGGCATTACTACTACGAGGGCAACGCGCTGTCGGTCGGCCCCGTCAAGCGCCTGGTGCTCGAGCCGAGCACCGAGAGCACCGGGTTCTACGTGCAGGACCGCGAGAACGACAACCGGCAGAGCGAGTTCGGCGGATCGATCGGCGGCCCGATCCTCGCTGATCGCCTGTTCTTCTACGGGTCGTACTCGCCACGCGTCGAGGAACGCGACAACCTGTACAACTTCACCGACGGCCCGGGCACGTTCAGCAACCAGATCTGGCGCCAGCAGGCGTTCGGCAAGTTGACCTATGCGAACCGCCGAGTCACCGCCAACTGGTCGACGCTGTGGACGCCGACGAAGTCTGAAGGCAGCATCTTCGGCTACACCGGTGACACGCCAAACGGCCAGAGCACCGCGCTCGCCTCGTTCGAGCCGAACCGCGGGAGGGGCTACGAGATCAACCAGGTGAACACGAGCGGGACGGTCGACATCCGCGTCACACCGACGTCCTATTTCAGCGTGCGCGGCGGCTACTTCCACGACCGTTATACCGATACCGGCATCTCGCAGACCACCAACTATCGTTACGGCGTCGCCGCGACCGGCGCGGCCGGCGTCCCGCCGAACCTCCAGGGCCCGCTGAACTTCGAGAACACGCCCCGCGCGCTGATCACCGACTTCGATACGACGAAGCGCTCGAACGTGAACGTGGACTACAACCACTACTTCAACGCCCTTGGCGCGCACTCGCTGCGCGCCGGCTACGGCTTCCAGCACGTGGTGAACGACATCAACTCGTTCTATCCGGGCGGCTACGTCGATCTGCTGTTCGGCCGCTCGTTCACCTTCGGCGGCGTCACCACCGGCACTGGCGACTTCGGATACTACGCCGTTCACGATCGCCGCATCACCAACCAGGCGGGCAGCGACATCCAGTCGTTGTACGTGCAGGATCAGTGGACGGTCGGCAACCGGCTCACGCTGAACCTTGGCATCCGCACGGAAGACGAGAACATTCCGGACTTCCGACCCGAGGCCGACGGCTCCGCCGCGATCAAGTTCAGCATGAAGGACAAGCTGGCGCCGCGCCTCGGCGCCGCTTACGACGTCTTCGGCAACGGCCGGATGAAGGTGTTCGGCAGCTGGGGTCTCTACTACGACTGGACCAAGTACGAGCTGCCGCGCGGGTCGTTCGGCGCCGAAACCTGGTGCACGAACTACCGCGCGCTCGACACCCTCGACTTCGGCAGTCTGAACCTGAACAACATGCCGGGCCGCGACCTGTGGATCACGCCGGGCACCTGCCGCGACCGCCGCTTCCAGGCGGAAGTCGACCCGGACATCAAGCCGATGCGCCAGTCGAGCGCCAGCGGCGGCCTCGAATACCAGGTCGGTCGCAACGCGGTCCTGACGGCGCACTACATTCACAACGATCTCCTCGAAACCATCGAGGACATCGGGTTCCTCACGCCGTCGGGCGACGAAGGCTACGTCATCGGCAATCCGGGCCGCGGCCTGAGCGCGCTTCAGTACCCAACCGGCGCCACCGCGCTCGGCTTTGCCACGCCGCGTCCCAAGCGCCAGTACGACGCGCTCGAGCTCGGCTACACCAAGCGCTTCGCCGACAACTGGTTTTTCAGCGCCAACTACACGCTGAGCCGGCTGTACGGCAACTACTCGGGCCTGGCCTCGTCTGACGAGATCACCACACCGACCACGGGTGGCAGCTCCGCCACGGCGCAGCAGCAGGCGGGCAGCATCGCGCGGCCGGGCGGCAACACCAACCGCGCGTGGGACCTCGACGAGCTGTTGTGGGATTCGCGCGGCAACGTCGGCCTGCTCGGCCGCCTGGCCACCGACCGCCCGCACGTCGTCAAGCTGTATGGCGCGTACGACCTGCCGTTCGGCACGCAGGTGGGCGCGTTCTTCTACGGCGGCAGCGGCACGCCGGTCTCGACGTACGTGACGTCGACCAACAGCGCCGACCTGTTCGTCGAGGGGCGCGGCAACTACTACGAGAACGGACGCGTGATCGAAGGCAAGCGCACGCCGAACCTCTATCGCACGGACCTGCTCCTCAGCCACGAGATCG